>DATNQP010000285.1:0-6814 GCA_036703965.1 Leptolyngbyaceae cyanobacterium | reverse complement strand
CCTCTTTTTGATGGCGCACTTCCACAACTGTATGAACATTCCCGCGTGGACTAAAATCCCCTTTGATAGTGACTTCTAAGGGGTCACAAGCGTCTATGAAGTCATCCAGAATTTGATTAACGCTCTCTTCGTGAGAGATATAGCGATCGCGGTAACTATTGATGTAAAGTTTAATCGCTTTTAGCTCTACCACCCGCTCGTCAGGAACATAGGTGATGGAAATCGTTGCGAAGTCTGGATAGCCTGAAAAGGGACACTTACACGTAAACTCTGGTAAAGTAATGCTGATTTCGTAGCGACGCCCAATACGCGGATTTGGGAAGGTAATTAGCTTTCCTTCTTCTATCTCACGTTCGCCGTACTTCATCTGAGGCGTTTGTACTTCAGCTGATAGTTGTTGTTGGGCTGGGGAGTAACTCATAATTAGTTGTTAAATTTTAGTAGATTGCCAGTCAGGGCAATCCTCTGTTTCCCATCCATAGGGGTGCATGGCGCAAACAAACAAATTTCCACCGTAGGCTTGACCATGATAATGACGACACCCTATGCAGGCGGGATGTTTCTCTGGCGTCGGTTCTACGGGATAGGGGAAAGTTTGCTCGGTATCGCCTACTAGCTCTTCAAGCTCAAAATAGATCTCGACAATCGGTTCAAACATATCCTGCAAGCACTGGTCAATTTCCAGTCCTACAGTATTTTGTAAATCATCGGCAAAGTCTTCAGCCATTTCAGTGACCCCCAGGAAGAATTCATCGACCATACAAGCCACCGATTCCAGCACTTCAAAAATACTTTTGGGCCACTCTTCCATGTTGGAAACTCACTAAACAACCATTCTTTCTAGCGACGACTCGGCAACAATATGGACATTAATCAGCAATCATATCCTGAATCTAGTGCTACTAGTTGCGCTCTTTTTTCTAAGAGGTAAGCCGCGCTAATATACGCCTCAACCTCTGGCAACGCAAAAAATCATTGCTTTGCGATCGCATCTCACTTTTTCAAGGCAGCAACTCCTCTCCTAATCAGCGACACTTGACCGTATTAGGATGTGTAAGCCGCCAAGCCTTCCACTCTTGCTGATCACTCCCTAACACCTTGTACAAGCAGACACCCTTAACCCCTGAACCTTATCTTCTATTCGCGCTTGAGCCTACGTAGTTCTTCTTGCATGGCTTGCACCTGCTGGCGCAGTGCCTCTACATTCTGAGCATCAGCTGAAGCTGGCTCTTCATCTTCAGATAGAATCTCAATTCGACGCGGCTCACTTGCGGTGCTATTACCAGAGGGTTTATCCGGTTGCTGTTGCGCCTGTTGCATCAAATCATCAACCAGCTTTCGGGCTTCTTCTACATTCATCTCACCCTTAGCTACCAGTTCATCTGCTAGCTTTTGGGCTTGAACTCGCAGTTTCGCTAATCTCCCCCCGGCTTCCTCACCGGCAGTTGTCGCTAGCCCAACGCCTAGATAAAACGCTTTTTGAACAATATCTCCAAAACCAGGCATGATAACTGGTGCTCCAATAATTAAGCAAGTACCCTATAAGCTCAGGATACGAGCAAAACTATCAAACTGCCTACCTAACTCAAGGCAGACAACGACTGCTTATTGATAGCAATGGATAAAAGTAAGGTGCAAAGCTAGTGCAGGCTTAAACTACAACCTCTTGAAGCCAAATGACCCGGAGTCCACGCCTATCACAAGCATCCTGTATTGCTGCTACCTTCCGGTCCTGACAAGATTTAGGCGTTGCGATCGCATGGTTCCGGATCATTTAATAGCATAACATTATCTACTGACAGCTGAGTCATCCGCAGGCGAAATGCTTTGGATATTTATTTACTCAACAATGATGCACCATTCATAGAGCTTGTATCTGACGCAGTTGTTTTTCACAAGCGGGTCTTGGGCAACAATCGCTTTTGCCTCTGAGAGCGAATCTGCTTCAAATAGAAGCATTCCGCCTCCTCTCTGGGCCCAGTAGCCGCTTTTCGCCCGGTGTCCTTTGGCAATCAAGTCTTCAACATAGGTTTTGTGAGCTGGTACGTGTTTGTCAAAGGTTGGCTTATCAACGATGCCTTCTTCAATCTTTACAAACCAGGGCATTTGTTTTATTTCTTACGAAGGTTTCTAGAGATAAATTACCCTTAATTAATGGTTTTCAGTTGAATCTGTGGCTTGCTGTTTACGTACCCTGCTAGGCTAACGCCGGACTACGCTCGCTATGATCAGGCAACGAAAGATCGCCAATGCAGCAACGGTTCAAAGAGGGCAATTCCTTGAATCAATCAAAACGTCGCTTTTTCATCGCGCTCCTGCCACCCTTAGAAATTCAAGACTATGCTAATGAGATTAAGCAGTACTTCGCTCAAACCTACGAGAGCAGAGCTGCTCAAAAGTCTCCACCACACATTACCCTGCAACCCCCCTTTGAATGGCAATTGGATACTTTGCCAGTGCTAGAGCAATGTCTGAAAACATTTGCTGACACGCGGATGCCAGTGCCAGTAACACTGAACGGGTTTGGCGCGTTTGTGCCGCGTGTTATCTACATCAACGTCCTCAAGACACCAGAACTGCTCACGTTACAAAACGATTTGATGGCGTATCTGGAGGTATCATTAGGGATTGTTGAGCGAGTCTCTAAAAGCCGCCCTTTTGCCCCTCACATGACCGTTGCCTTTCGAGACTTGACGCGGCAGAACTTCCGAGCGGCGTGGCCAGAATTTCAGCATCGACAGTTGGAGTTTGAATTCACAGCTCCCCAGCTGACACTGCTAATTCATGACGGTAGGCAGTGGAATGTCAGTGCAGAATTTCCCTTCTTAGCTCAAGAATAACTGGAGACTGCTTCATAAAACTGATACAACGTCGGACAAATCCGAACATTGAGGTTTACTTTCTGCGTCATCGGGAGCATGGGAGCGGTTATCCCTCAGCAGACTTCCAGGGTCAAGCCGACCCCAGTTGGACAAATTAATTGCTGCATTTAAATCGCGGTCTATCGACAGTCCACACCGGGGGCAGTCATAGACACGGACTGCTAAAGACAACTTTTGTTGATTTCCGCAGCAGGAACACAACTGAGAACTCGGATAGAATCGGTCAGCGATCAAAAGCTCTGAACCATACCTGGCACACTTATACTCCAGCTGTCTCCGGAACTCGCCAAAGCCGCAATCGGCAATGGCACAAGCCAGCTTGTGGTTAGACAGCAAACCCACTACATTCAAGTCTTCTATCACAACCCGGCTGTGGTTCTTAGCCAGATAGGAGGTGATTTTATGGATAGCGTCGTTGCGGATAGCTGCAACTCGTCTGTGTTGACGAGCTAACTTCACTACTGCCTTGTGACGGTTGTTGGAGCCTTTGACTTTCCGCGAAATAGCTCGTTGAAGACGTGCCAGCTTTTGTTTAGCCTGGGGGTAAGGCTTGAGATTGGGAAATACTACACCAGTACTCAGGGTAGCCAGCGAGCTGATTCCTAAATCCACACCGACTACATCCACAGGCTTTGGTGTAGGTTCAATTGAACGCATCTCCACATGGAAGCTCAGATACCAATCACCCGCCTGCTTGCTTAGGGTCACTTTCTTGGTGATGCATTCTGGTAAGACTTCATAAGTTCTCACCCATCCAATAAACGGAAGCTTATGCAGCATTCCCCCAAGGTGAATGAACTTGCCACAGTTGTCTATGGTGAAACTATCGTGCAAGCCCTTTCTTTTAAATTTAGGATAGCCTCCAAGCTTCTTGAAGAAACGTTTGAACGCATCTCCCAGTGAGATAAATGCATATTGGTAGACCCTAGATGAAAGGAAACTCATCCAAGGAAACTGGGGTTTGACGTGATTCGTGAATAGCTTCTTGAGGGTATTAGCTCCGGGTTTCATGCCCTGCTTATATCCTTCACTCCATAACCTTAGTCCCCAGTTATAAACCCACCGAGCAAACCCAGCGTGCTTTGCCATCAGGGTTGCCTGACAGTTGTTCAGCTTGAGTTTTGTCTTGAAGGCTTTGTAGTGCATGTCGGGATCTACCTTTAAGTACCGTGTTGTCCAGGGAAACTGGGATTAAATTACGGCTCCACCTCAAACCCAACCTCGAATCTCAACTATTCCATAAGAGCCGCTGCGCTAACGCCTTTCCTCAACAAAAAGCGATCGCATTTACGCTTTTTGAGCCAGCTGCTCCTCTGGAGTCGAAAACAGCTGGCTTTTTTGTCCTTTGTCCCCAGTGCTGCTCAGGACTTATTTATTGAGAAAGCCCTGGACTTGTCTCAAGGCAGCAGCACCAATATTGAACAGTGCCCAGCTGGCTGCCAGGATGACAGGAGACAGAACTGCTACTATACGCCAATCAATTTCCATGTTTTTAGTTCCCTCACTTAACCTTTGAAGTTTATTGTCTATTTCTCATTTTTCTATTTTTAGGCAAATTGGCACGGTTGGCTACAGGACTTCGTGCCGGTGACGCACTAAGCTTAGTGGGGCATCGTAAACCCCAAGTCAGTTCCTCTCCCCGCGTGAACTAGAGCCAGCTTTTCATAGGCCTTTGCATGTTCAACAAGTTCAGCCGCCTCGTCTTCAGAGATGTCTCGTAATCGCTTAGCAGGAACACCGACGACCAGTGATAAGGGTGGAACGTCTTTACTAACCACAGCACCCGCACCAACAATACTGCCATACCCCACACGGACGCCATCTAGTACCACAGCACCAATGCCAATCAAGCTACCTCGTTCAATGTAAGCCGAATGCACCACAGCACGATGACCAACCGTGACATGGTCTTCTAAAATTGTTGGCTTGCCAGGGTCACCGTGTAAAATCGCACCATCCTGTATATTAGTCCGCTCACCAATTTCGATGCGCTCGACATCTCCCCGCACAACGGCACCGTACCAAATACTGACCCCAGTCGCTAGTCGAACCTGACCTATAACTACCGCATTCGGAGCGACAAAGGCAGCTTGCGAGAGGTCAGGGGTAGACCAATAGGATGTGGGAGATGAGAATTGCGGATTTGGATAATTCACGATTAGACTTAATTCACTCTTAAGGAATGTCCGTAAACCTTGGTAAAGGGAATCGAACCCTAGATTTCACACTCGCAATCCCTTTTTAAGGAATGGGTGTTAACGGCGGCATCTATAATAAAGCCAAAAGTACTAGCACACACGGGAAAGATGCCCCATAGCACTTGATGATCAACTCAGGCTTGCAGTACCCCATATTTGGTCCAGAGATTCAGTGTCCTCACTGCCGTCAGGCGATTCCTGCCTTGACGCTGACGGATACTTATCTTTGTCCGCGTCATGGTGCCTTCGAGGCAGATCCAAAAACGGGTGAACTGATTCATTTACAATCTGGGCGTCACTGGCGTCGGTGGAACGATGAGTGGTACCGACAGCACACGCATCCTGACGGAATTCGTTTCGAGATTCACGAAGCCCTAGACCGGCTCTATACTCAAGGCTACCGGGCGACGCGGGTAATTATTGCCAGTCGCTATCGGGAGTTAGTAAGTGCCTACCTGGAGCGTAGCACGCCTTGGCGCGGACCCTCCGAGCCAGCGCGACCTAGGCTCTATGGTTTACCTGTGGAATTTAGCCCGGAACCCGAACAAGAACCTTGTTGGGAAGTGATCAATTTCGATTTGGAAAAAGAACCAGGTGTGCCCGTGCGCTATCCCTACTTCCGATTATTTGAGTAGACAGTAAAGGGCTAGGGGAAGCGGATGGAGAATATTTCCTAACTCCTAGGGCTGAAATTCCTAGTCCTTAGCCCGAAGCAGGGGTTAAAGAGCAGATTAGGAAAAAAGAATGGAAAATGTTATCTGGTTCCTAGCTTCCAATCCCTAGTCCCTAGCCTCTAGTCCCTAACCCCTATGCATCACGCGTCGATTCGCACAGCGAACATTCATCGAGCGATCGCGTTCTATGAACAGCTAGGATTCACTGTTTGTGAACGCTTTACCGCTGGTATCACCCTTGCCTGCTGGATGGAGGGACTAGGAGGACGGATTGAACTCATCCAGATTCCCGAACCGCGACCAGCACCCGATGCCTTTGGGGATGAACATTATGTCGGATACTACCATCTATCCTTTGACATCACGGGGGCGGCAACTGACCTCCCAACGTGGCTACGAAATCTGCAAGAGCAATTTGCTGAAGCGTCACAGAGCAACCCCGATCAATTTCATCCATTAAAAATTCTTTTGGAACCCACTCAACAAATGATTGGCGATCGCATTTACGAAGTGGCTTTCATCGCTGACACGGATGGATTACCTCTGGAGTTCTTACGAGTGCTGAATCCAGAGTCGCTTTAAAGTTTGAGTCTTGAATTAAGTATCCAAAAATTTATTACAATTTATTACTTACTCCCTTTCCTTTCTAAGATTACCTACAGCAAGTCCTCTCCCAATCCCCAATCCCCAGTCCCCTGGAGTTATCGCTACGTATGTATTTTTGGTCAATTCTGCGTCGTCGCAGTCTTCTAATTTTACTTTTCAGCTTCTGCCTAAGTGCTGTACTCTTTGCCACAAAAGCCACTTCGACTCAACCGCAGCCAACCCAGTCCCAACCTTCAACGGCACCGGCACCGATTACGAGAACTGATACCCCAGCCCTTGCGATCGCACAAAATGTTCGCAAGACAGTATTAGACAACGGTCTGACTGTCCTAACCAAGGAAGTGCATACCGCGCCAGTCGTAACCGTGCAAGTATGGTACAAAATTGGGTCGCGTAACGAAGCGCCAGGAGTGAATGGCATTGCCCACCAGCTGGAACATATGCTCTTTAAAGG
>DATNQP010000284.1:0-3109 GCA_036703965.1 Leptolyngbyaceae cyanobacterium | reverse complement strand
ACACCATCAGCTTTGGCAGGATTGAATGATGACAAGTTTGATGGCAACGTCTTTGTCCTTTATGGCGGTAATGGCTCTTTAGTACCTCCACGCGTGACGTTAGCAGAGTCTCTGAAACGGGAGAAACCAGCACTGTTGGTGTTCTACGTAGATGACAGCACTGATTGTAAGCAATATGCTACGGTTGTCTCGCGGCTACAAGATCCTTATGGACGGGCGGCAAATTTTGTTCCCGTAGATATCGATAGCATACCGATCAAATCTAGCTATACACCGTCAGAACCAGGCTACTATTACGAAGGGTTGGTTCCCCAGACAGTTCTAATTGACCAGAAGGGTAAGGTAGTTCTGAATGAGACAGGACAATTAGCGTATGAACGAGTTGATGATGCTTTTCGGGAAGTGTTTGACTTGTTGCCCCGTTCACAATCCGTTGAGTTGAAGCGACGGAGTTTCAATGAGATTAATAGTGAATTAACCCAAAGTGAGCGTTGAAGCAAAGCTTCCCAAGCCTACGCTAACCTGTCAGTAAGTACAATTTAGTGGGTGTGCTGATGTCAGAGGTCTACAGCACAGAGGAGCTAATCAAAATTTTGGCGGATGAGCGTCGCGCCTGTATGAATGGGCAACGTCTTAATCTGGCAGCCTCAGCGTCTGGTAATCCTTTGATTGACCGATTTCTGAAACCCGATGGTATTCAAAAGTTCAGTGCTTATCGAGATTTCAAAGCAGCTGTTCACCGCTATCAGCGGCAACACCAAGTCTCAGGTATCGTTTGGCGGCAGCTGACGATGAAAGGAAAGACTCTGCGCTATCCTGCCGTCGATGAGCAGCTAGTTGCGATCTCCAGCGATTTGGAAATCCTCAAGACTGCTAAGGCTTCGATCCTGGCTTTTTGGCGCAGCATAACACTGGACATGGACTTGTACTTAAGCATTAACACTGGCAAAGACTACCGACAGATTATGCCCAATGATGTGGAAGCGATCGCGTACAGAACAGAATGGGCAAATCTCTCTGGGCATGGAAATTCAACTTTTTTGGAAATTATCTTGCAACTTGGCTGGGGCAAGCCAGAGGAAGCATCTTATAAACGGGGATGGCCAACATCGGGGAGTGAGTACATTCATGCAGTAAATCCAGGCAAGCATCCAATTTGTTGACCCCTAAGGGAAGGTTGATTCTTTTGAGGGGAAGAATCACGAGCCATATCAATAGACGAGGAGAGACGAGGAGCAGGTAAAGATGGGTGAAAACAACGAGGAACAGATGCTCAATCAACGAATAGGAGGCTTGGAATCTTTTTACATCAAGGAATTAACACAGCTTGGCAATCAGGCGGTCAAGAGGGGGTTAATTGGTGGACACGGTTATCATGAGGGAAAGTATGAAATCTTGTGCATAGGTCAGATTTTTCTGCTTTCACCAGAGGAAGCTCTCTCTTACCTGAAAAATTTGCTCAAGCAACATCAGACCTAAGTAGAATGGCACTGACTTAAGCGAAAAGTAGTCGTTCGTTGGAAAAACCCAGATTGGGGGGTGTTCCCCCAAACCCCCCACTGGGGGACGGAGTGCCTCCCCCAGACCCCCTGCACAAGGATTGATCGGTTGTGCTGTTTTATTAAGTCAGTGCCATTCGACCTAAGTAAGGTGAGCGTAAATCAGCAGCTAGACTTGATTAAATACAACTTGTCGTGAAAGGGGACTAGGGACTAGGGACTGGCGACTGGGCAAGGATTCGGGTTCCTAATCCCTAATCCCTAATCTCCTAATCCCTAATCCCTAATCTCTACCAACGTGCCTGGGGGCCAGCCCAGATTTGGTTGACTACTTGACCATAAACAATCGGCTCGTCCTCATGGGCAAGAGCCGTTTGACCTTCTAGATCAACCGCCCATACAGGCCATTGCTCATCACCCAATTCACCAGCGCGAAAGAGAACCTGATTAGGATTCGTTTGACTCCAGCCTAGCAACACAGCGTTAGTATACTGGATTCGCCCAGGAGCTACGGTACTGATGTGATTCTGCTGTCGATCCCAAACGACCGCGTAATCAGAAGCGTCTGATGTGCTAAACATGCCTTCAAACTGTCGTGCCAGGAGGCGATCGCTTGACTTTGACCAGGAAATGGGCATTAAAATCGCGATCGTCCCTGCCATATCGGCTTCTTCATTACTAACCAAGGGATTGTCAGCTAAGGGAGAAGATGCGGTTATTGTCCGCAAATCTCCCGTCTGCAAATTTTCTAAGAACATTACACTAGTAACGCGGCTGTGGTGCAGTTCTGGCTGTCCATGCATCTGAATGCGACTATAGGCAGCGTACTGACCATCTGGTGAAACTAATGAGGGGCTGCGATAGTACCGTACCCCAACACTCTCTGATGCAGTCAGTTCAGCATGGGTCGCCAACACCCAATTCCAGGGAACAGGATGGGGGCTATCGAGCGGGTCAATTTGCACTCCTAATTCAGTCATATCCGGGGCTATTTCTTCAGGCGCTTCAATCGAGGGCTGGGAAGATGGCACCACTGATGGGCTTGCGACCATAGGCACATTCACCGGGTCAGCCTGGGCAGTTAGGCTATGTGCCATAAGCAGCAGAATAGCTAAAAGCAGTCGGCATGGTTGCTTGCGGAACCATCCTAATAAATACAATATTCTTTTGAACATCGATAGAGAGTGAGGTTGCTAGACGGCGTTTCTTGTGTGAGGAGCAACGCACAAGGAACTAGGCTAGCGTTCCTTATATGTTAGGTATAACAAGCAAAGAATCCATCAACTCAATCTTTTACGAAAGTTTTCACTCTGACCTTATAATTTTGATGCTGGTCTCCCCCGTTTGCTGGTTGTTTCGACTTTTCACCCTTAACATGGCATGATCGAATTCTCCATTTTCTCTATTATTCTTCTATGGTCTGAATAAAATTCAGGAAAATCGGTGAGCCAATCCGCCAGTTCAGCAGCTAAGACTTCCCCTGAAAAATCTACCAGTAGACGTCCGTGGTTACTGGTTTTAATTTTCCGACTGCTACTTCTGGGCGTCGGTGGGGGTTTAGCCCTGATTTTGGGCATTGTCCTCGCCAACTTCTATCCGAAGCAAAATCC
>DATNQP010000283.1:0-3384 GCA_036703965.1 Leptolyngbyaceae cyanobacterium | reverse complement strand
AGCTTGGAGATGTCGAGGATATCGTTGATTAGGGTGAGCAGGTGTAGACCGGATGCCTTAATCTGCTCTAGGTCAGCGACGAAATCCGTATAGCCTAACTCCTCGGCATCCTCCCGCAGCAGCTGGCTTAAACCGAGAATGCCGTTCAGGGGCGTCCTTAGCTCATGGCTCATACTGGCAAGAAACGCACTCTTGGCATGGTTTGCAGCTTCAGCGGCTTCTTTTGCCTTTTGCAATTCAACCTGCACTAACTTACGCTGGGTGATGTCGCGAACGATCGCGAGGACTTCGTTTTCACCACTGACCACAATCCGCGCTTCAAAATGGCACCGCTTGCCGTTAATGAACCACTCATACTCAAAAATTTGGATATTGCCAGTTTCCAGAGCTTGCTTGACGTAGTGAACACACAGCCGAGCTACATCTGTTGGCAAGACGTCATAAACTGTTTTACCCACTAACTCACCGGCAGACCCTAGTAAGTTATTACCTCTGGCTGCTTTAAAGTCCAGAAAGGTACCATCTTGACTGAACCGAAACATTAAATCTGGGATGGCATTGAGAAGCGCTCGATTTTTCCCTTCGCTTTGACGCAGCTCCTCTGCTCGGTGCTCCAGACTTTCAATCACGTCTCGGAGTTGGGAGGTCATGCGGTTAAAGGAATCGGCCAGCACCGCGAGTTCGTCATTACTGTGAATGGTAATTTTCTGGCTTAGATCACCAGCAGCAAGGCGCTGCGTCGCTTTCGTCATCTGCCCTAATGGTTCCGTGATTGACCGACCAATCAGCAGTGCTACCAGGGTACCGACACTAGCAGCCGCCAGTGCCACAGCAAGACCTTGATTGCGTACAGTGGCCATCTTTGTCTTTAGGGGTGCTATGGAAAGTCCCACACTAATCGCCCCTAGCCGTTGACGCCCAACTATCACTGCCTTGCCTGCCAGCAGCTGGTCAGATTGCCACTTAAAAATTGTTTTATTGCTCTGCACCAGCTCCTTGCCAAAGGGGTCGGGCTTGGTGCTATATACTAATACATTTGAGCCGTAGGCATCGGCAACGACTCGTCCCTCTTTTTCGTAGATACGACCGGCAACCAATACTTTATCTGTGCCCAACTGCTCCATGATCTCTTCCATAAAGTCAGCGTCTAGGAGGTAGAGCGAATCAGAGGTCGTTACCGCTACGGTGTCCAGTAATATTTGAGCCTGCTGTTCGAGTTCTTTGCGAAAGGTTTGTTGCTCACGGTGAAGGGACAGCCAGGTAACGCTCGCCACAGCCACAATGACCAAGCTTGTCATGGTCAGCGTCAGTTTGGTAGCGAGCGAACCTTTTCTCTGGCTGAATTTACCCATGAACTCACCTGTTATTAACCTGTTCGTATAACTGCCGCATCCTGGTTATATCCCCTTGGGTCTGAAAATTGTCAAACTTGGCGGTTTCCTCAAACTCCTTGAGCACTTTCTTTCCCTCAGGCGTCTTATCCATACCGATGAGCACAGTCTTGATTGCCTCCACTTCAGCGGGAGCCATACCTGACTTGACCATCACTACGTGCCGAGCCACCTTCTCGGTTTCTGCAAGCTTAGTCATCGCCGCGCGGCTTGCTTCAGGTATATCCATAAAGCTCTTGATGTCAACAGCACCGGCAGCCACTTTGCCGCTAATCACCCATTGAATGGTATTTTCATCATCATCACTGAAGACGTACCCCAGCTCATCTGTCCCCACATTACTCGACGAGCTTTTCTCTACCGGCTTTAGACCTGCTTCGAGCAGATAAACCAGGGGTAATACATAGCCTGAGGTAGAACTACGCTCATCAAAAGCGATCATCTTACCCTTGAGGTCAGCGACGGAGGTGATACCGCGATTAGCCATGGTGAAGATGACCGTGTAGTAGTCAGCCTTGCCGCCCTTCCAGCGGCGCAGGATGGGTTGCGCTCCTGACTGGTCGCTTACCCTCATGGCGGGGTAGGGGCTATCAAAGTAGATGTCCACTTCACCGGCTTTGAGCCACTTGGTGACTGTCTCCAAGTCGGGGGCAACTTTTACCTCACCCGCACCGATATCAAACTGGCTCAAGTTGGCGGCCAGGTAATCAGCCATCGGCTGGAAGCGCTTTATCTTTTTGGCTGGATTATTAGAAACGTCAGCGATGACGAGGACTTTCTTGGCTTGAGGTGTGGCTGGTGATGCTGGGGTTGATGTCGGTGCCTGTGTTGAGTTACAACTTACCAGGGCGGTTATTATACCAAGGAATGTGACTTTTCCTAAAAGCTTGAATAACATTTTGTCTGGCTCTCAATTCTAGTATAGGACTTAGGCATTAATTTTCGGTTCTGGAGGTATAGTCGCGATCGCGCTTATGTGAAAGCCTTACAAAAAAAGCATTTCAACCCTCAGCACAACCGAGAGTGACTTTAACAGGGATAAGGCGGGTCTTGGAAGCTGACTGCATTGGCTAGGTTTTCCAGAATCTACTTAAGGATACCTACATGCGATCGCTACTTTAGCGTCATGGGAAAGCTGATGGAGGGGTCTACCGCTGCGCGGGAAGCGAAGCTATTGCACCATTGAATCGCCTTGAGCCGGGATGGATTGGTAATTTTTCTCAGCAACTCTAGACCTGATATGTCAACAGCAATTTTACTGAAAAAAATCCGGCTTGATATTCTTTAGGTCAAGATTCAATGAAGATGCAATGAAGATTTAATGAAAATCTTTTAAAGACTTCTAGAAATCCTTGCAATTCTAGAGAGGGCATGAAAGGATTAAGCATATTTACTCAGATAAGCAGCATGAATCTCTGATGTATTACCCCTAATTAATTCCTGCCCCCTCAAAGAATAGGTATGAGGTAGGAGGGAGAGAGAGGAATAAGCAGGTCGGTGGAAATAAACATTTTTAGTTTTAGTGATTGGGGCTTAGGGAGAGTGCGGTAAAAACCAGTTGGTGATATGCAGAAAATTTCTCCGCGTCCCCGCGTCCCCGCGTCCCCGTGTCAGTCTCAAGCAACTACTTATGACCACACCCGTTTACTCTCTCGGTTCGTAATGACGACACGTATCACACGGACCCGATGGATTAACAGCGCAGCGGATGTAAGCGGAACGGGCATTGAATTGGCAGCTTATGTCACCAATTAAATAGCCAACACCTTCAAGGTAATAGCGGTCTGTAGGCAGCTGGTTCCTTTGCAGCACCCTAACGACTGGCGTTTGCATCGCGTCTCTCAGCCTTGCCTGCGCCCGTTCCTTCGCTTTTTGCATCACCCATATAGAAAGGACTGGGGGCGTCAAGCCTAAGACAAAAACTAAGATTGTCTCTAACACGCTCTTCTCCTTTGGGGTGACTGTGCTTCCTTGAGCGCCGAGCGATCGCTCT
>DATNQP010000282.1:0-4009 GCA_036703965.1 Leptolyngbyaceae cyanobacterium | reverse complement strand
TTTTGTAAAGCAAATGATGAAGATTAATTTCATTTTATTGAGTCCACGCTCCTCTGGGAGGCTACATCTCTTTGCTGAAGAGACTTTTGACCCAGAAAGCAGGCGGTACACAGAGAGTGGGCGAAGTAAACGCCTAAAATTCCGGAGAAGGTGACACAAGCTCAAGCTTTGAGAGGGCTTGGGCGATGTCCAATGCCAAAAACTGGTCTACTGCGGTATACATCCAGTAAATAGACAACTTTGGATCTGTGCCGATTTTTTGAAATCCCAGCGTCAGAGCTAGTTCCTCATACTTGGAATGGATGATGATGGCATAGAAGTCGCAGAGGTTAGGAAAATCAGCCTGCATTCGCCCTAGGGTTTTCTGCAAATCCTCTAAGAATCGATAGACATTATTCCAATTTTTATAAGGAGTATCGATCATCCAGCTCCGCACTACAACAGAAGTGCAATCTTCTGGATTTCCGTAGATAGCCATTTTGAGCGGGTCCGTATCCGATGCGGAACTTAAATGGAGGCTTTGCCTAGGGGGGAGAGAAAACTTCTCCTCAGACTCAGTTGCAGTGGGATAAAGAAGGTAAAATCCGACAGGATGAGAATTGTCACAGCGGCGCAGTACGCGCATACCCGTCGGGTATTGTTCTGCCCAAGAGCGTAGTAGCGTCTTGATCTTGTGCGGAACCGCTGTGGTATTGTTGTTCATCCAGTTGTAGTTGCGAGCTAGAAAACTGGCAACAGGGACAGCATCAGTTCGGGGATTAAAGGCATCAAGTTTGAGTTGTACTGGCTCTGCTGGCTTGGAAGAAGCGGTAAGATTTGGCACAGACCTGATCTGATACAAGCAGTTGCCATCAAATTGTTTCTCAATTAATCCAAGCGCAAGCAGCTTATCGAGCATCATTCCAGCTGCGCGATCGCTTCCTCGGTCTTTGTGAGCATAGAATAGTTCAGCAGCTTCCCGATGGGTACAAGCAACAAATCCTTTGGGTACTTGCAATTGGGTTAAAGGTTGTCTCAAGACAGCACCCAATTCTTGCTGCTGCTTGAGCAGTAAATAAGTCCACAATCGCACAAAACATTCAGCGCGACGCCTGGTTAGGCCAACCCGTCCGATGAGCATTGAGATGTAGTTGCGCTGTTGCTCAATAGGAAACCACTGATCAATAAATTCTGGATTCATAGCCCACGGGTCTTTAAAAGAATGCACAAACGCTTTTAGCGTCATTGAACAGCTTGCTAATCGCTGGTTTGTTACTATGGCTAGTGATTACCTGCATGAAGCAGAGCTAGCGCTCTACTCGCAAGATGTTAGTAATCTAGATAAACACCCTTAAGTACCATGATTTCGTATTTTCTGAGAAAAACTAAAAAGGTTTAGAAAAACTTCACCCTGCTTCAGAGCAATTCACCTTCCTTCATCTCGAAGAGTAGAGTTCAGGCAGTTTGGGAAATTTACAGCTTGCTCCTTGTAGCTACATCCGTTCAAACACCAGAATGACTTTATCACTCAACTGAGAACTTAAAAGCTAAGTAATTCCTTGATTTCTCAGTGGGTAATTCTGAAGGAGGTTTATGTGCTGCAAGCAATCATTGAAGGTTTTGTTGACGGGGTCTTGATTCTGACTGAGCAAGGAGAATGGGTTCATGCCAACGACTGTGCGCGTCGAATTTGCCATCAACTCTCGTCCTTTACATCCCAAAAGAATTCAGTACCGCAGCCAATCTGGCACGTTTGTGAATCTTTGATCGATAGCCGCGAGCTATTTCCCGGTCAAAAAATGATTATTGAGTCTGAAATTAATACCAATGATTTAGCCGTTTTTCGCATTCGGGTTCGATGGCTAGAGTTAGATGAAAGTGAGCGACCTTATCTGCTAGTAACAATAGAAGACAGACGCCTGTCAACTCAAAATGCCGCGATCGCTGATGCAAAAAAATATGGTTTTACTCCCCGCGAAGCCCAAATTTGGTTACTCCGTCGAGCCAATCATTCTTACAAGGAGATTGCTGTTCAGCTGTACATTACACTCAACACAGTCAAAAAGCACATGAAAAATATTTATGCTAAACAACAAGCGAACCTTTGGGTTCAAGAGTAATATCAAATCCAGTTAATTACTTCCTTCTACTAAGTAGGTAGGTGAAAATAAACGTTGCTAGTTTTAGGGATTGGGGATTAGGGATTAGGGACTGGGAACTCTTCACCAGTCACCAGTCCCCTTTCACGACAAGTCATGTTTAATTACGCCTACTTACTTACCTTGTCAAACTACTAATTATGATCCCGCGATTTTCCTAATCTCATGCCAGCATCTGATTCCCGAACAGTGACTTATAGCCCTGCTTACACCCTCGTTCCGACCTACGAGTGCTTTAATCGCTGTGCTTACTGCAATTTTCGCGTCGATCCTGGTAAAAGCCCTTGGTTATCTTTAGCAGATGCCGAAAGCATGCTTAGACAGCTTCAGTCTCAGGAGGTCTGTGAAATTCTTATCCTCAGTGGCGAGGTGCATCCCCACTCATCTCAACGTCAGGAATGGTTCCAGCGGATTTACGATATTTGTGAACTAGCATTATCTTTGGGATTTCTGCCTCATACAAATGCGGGACCACTGAGTTTTGAAGAAATGCGATCGCTCAAGCAAGTAAATGTGTCGATGGGACTGATGCTGGAACAACTGACGCCCCAGTTGCTAAAAACAGTTCACCGCCATGCTCCGAGTAAGGTACCAGAGGTGCGGCTACAACAGTTGGAATGGGCGGGACAATTACAGATTCCCTTTACCACTGGGTTACTGTTGGGGATTGGGGAGACTAAAGACGATTGGTGGGAGACTATGGATGCGATCGCACAGCTTCACTGGTGTTATGGTCATATCCAAGAAGTCATCCTGCAACCCCACAGCCCTGGTAATCAGCAGAGTTGGGATGCTCCTGCCTTTGACCCTCATCAGTTGCCAAAGGTGATTACCATTGCCCGTCAGATTCTGCCATCGACAATCACCCTACAAATTCCCCCCAACTTAGTTCGAGACTCCAATTGGTTACTCGCCTGTTTGGATGCTGGTGCTAGGGATTTAGGGGGAATTAGCCCAAAAGATGAAGTAAATCCCGATTATCCCCATCTCGATGCCCAGAGACTAAGAGAAATTTTGGAGCCAGCGGGATGGCAGCTAGTGCCTCGCTTGCCAGTTTATCCCCAGTACGATAACTGGTTGCCAGTACGATTACAAACAGTTATCGGAAAATGGCGGAGTGCAATTAAAGAGAAGTTCCTCCCCAGTGCGGAGGAACTTCCGGCTAAGGCTGGAAACGAGAAACAACAGTGGCTTTTCCATTAGGAAATACTGGCGTTAACGCTCACCAGATATCCGAATCTCAGTGCCTTGCTTTATATCAGAGGACGTATCTTCATCTTCAGCGACAAGCCGCTCCTCTGGCGTATCCTGCTTAGCTTGCAAATCGTCTCGTGCTTGGCTTGCTGATATAGCCTCCTCTCTCAAGATGTCGGCATCGGTGGAGGTATCGGTGGAGATATTGGTCGAGGCTGCAACAGGCGTATCAACATCTCCCGGTGTTTCTAAGTCGATAGGTCTGGTATCCGAGGATTGTGGGGTTGTCATAGCTCACTTTTTTCCGCTCAACTTTTACAGGCTATCTACTTGGCTCAAAATCTTTCTTCTACCCGTAGCCAGGACTTTGTGATGAGAAGCCTGTGAAGCATCAAAGAAAAAAGCACCCCCCATCAAAGGAGAGCGCTTTTTTGATTCAGCTAGAAGCTAATTATTAGCCGTTGATAACCGGAGCGGTTAGAGCAACTGGGGTAGCTTCACCAGCAGCCAAGTCGAGGGGGAAGTTGTGAGCATTGCGCTCGTGCATTACTTCCATACCCAGGTTGGCGCGGTTGAGTACATCAGCCCAGGTGCCAATCACGCGACCTTGTGAGTCAATCACGGACTGGTTGAAGTTGAAGCCGTTCAGGTTGAACGCCATTGTGCTGATGCCCAAG
>DATNQP010000281.1:0-2272 GCA_036703965.1 Leptolyngbyaceae cyanobacterium | reverse complement strand
GGGATAATCGCAACGCTGTACATGGGTGGCTTGATTGCCGCTAGCCACAATTTACTGTTTGATTGTTCAACGGAACTTGTAGTCATCCGACAGAATCGATTAAATTACTATGATTAGCCACTTGTCAGTTGTTCTTTGCCTGTGAGCCAATACTCAAGTTGGACTCAGAGTTCATCGCACCCTACTCGCCTCGCTGACAACCTAGAACGATCACTTAGCAGGGATAGTTTCTTCGGTACCATAAGTAAGTCTGCACTACAGAACTGCTCATCTGTGCTGTTGGTAGGGTCTTCAGCCACCCAGCCAGGAAGACGACTGGGGGTGTAGAGCCTAAGGGAGGGTGTCAATCGACACCAAGTGTTTAAGTAGGGAGCTTGTATGTCCCTTTAGACATCCCACCATTGTCAATCAAACTTTAGAACAGAACTTCAAAAAAATTTACCTATCCCTGCTTCTATGACAGTCACCCCCTATCGCGCCAATCTCTTTCAAGATCAAAAAGAGCTGTATCAATTTCTCTGTATGGGTAAACGGCAATCTATTGAAAAAGATTGTCCTCAGATTGTCAGCATCTCTCAAGAAATTCAACCCCTTGACCCTCTAGCTGTCCTTCAAGCGCTCGCAAAACCCAGCCATCTTCACTTCTACTTGGAAAAAAGAAGTAAAGGGGAAGCAATTGCTGCTATTGATGCAACGGCTTATATTAAATTTGAAGGTATTAACCGTTTCTCAAAAGCACAGATTTTTATTAAATCTTGTCTTTCCAATACCATTGTCAATGGCAACTCTAGCTTACCATTCTCTGGTCCACATTTTTTCTGTAGTTTTAGTTTTTTTGAAAACCATCGAACAAGTGAAGCCCTTTTTCCAGCGGCTACCATTTTCTTGCCTCGCTGGCAAATTTCATTATGTAAAAACACCTGTACATTAGTTGCTAATATTGAAATTAACTCTCAAGTCAATCTTGAATTATTATCAGAAAGATTATCCAACCAAATTAAACGAATTAGTTGGTCTGATCGTAGACTATACACTATAAATGAAACGGCTAAAAATAAATTTATTAAACAAAACTTAAAAAATGAAGAACACTTTAAATCATCGGTTTTTTCGGCATTAAACTTTATTGAAAATCATCAAATCAATAAGATTGTTCTTGCAAATGCTATTGATGTTGTCTCTCCTTTACCGTTTCACCTGATTAATTCTCTGGATAATTTGCGATCGCGTTATCCGGATTGCTATGTCTTTTCCACCAGTAACGGCAAAGGACAAAACTTTATTGGAGCTAGTCCTGAACGTCTAATTAGTATTCACAACCGTCAGTTAGTTACCGATGCCTTGGCAGGTTCTGCACCGAGAGGTAAAACGGCAACAAAGGATGCCCAGCTTGCTTACCAATTACTCAGTAGTGAAAAAGAGAAGCGCGAACATCGGTTCGTGCTTGATTTTATTAGCGAACGCTTAGCCGAGCTAGGTTTAATACCTCTGATGCTGCCAACTCCCCAACTGTTACAACTCTCCAATATCCAGCATTTATGGACACCGATTCAAGCTCAACTGCCTACAGATATTCATCCCCTAGAAATCGTAGCTAAATTACACCCAACCCCGGCGGTTGCAGGTGTTCCCACAAAGATTGCCCAAGAGCAGATATTAGCCCTAGAAACCTTCGATCGTTCTCTCTATGCGGCACCTCTAGGCTGGGTAGACTATCAGGGAAATTGTGAGTTTATTGTCGGCATTCGTTCTGCCTTAATTGAAAGCGAAAAGCCCTCGCAACTCCTTGCAAAATCTTACCGTGCCAGACTCTATGCTGGTGCTGGTATCGTTGCTGGTTCTGACCCCAATAAAGAATTGGCAGAAATTCAACTCAAACTTCAGGCACTTCTAAAAGCCTTGCTCTAATTACCTTTCAATGCGATTAGCTTTGTTGGTGCCGTAGGCGATCGCGTTTTTTTGTTGCTCTCGGTAGAGCCTTGAACTTAAGGATGTTGTTGGCTCTCTTCGGAAAACCTAACCCCCCAGCCCCCTTCCCTAATAGGGAAGGGGGAGTCCACCCGCCCCTACATTAATCTTGGTTTTCAGAATTGTTTGGCAGTCGCTCTAAGACTTCCCGTGCGATCGCAGCCAAATACTCATCCTTAAACTCAACGTATATCTCCAAGGCTTTCTGCAAATTAACCCTTGCCTCGGTATAGTCTTCCTGTGCTTCTGCAAGCAGTCCTAATTGTCCATAGGTACCAGCACATTCGTAGCGATCGCCAAATTC
>DATNQP010000280.1:0-13425 GCA_036703965.1 Leptolyngbyaceae cyanobacterium | reverse complement strand
GGCTGTCTCAGTTACGAGTGTTTTACTCTTCAGCTTTGCACCAATTACGCTGTTTTTCCTAATCTCTACGTATAACTACCAGTTTCTCATCCTGTTAAATGTGGCGTTTTTTACCATTACTGGCTTCATTGGCATCAAATTCCTTTATCAAGGAATGCGGTTAATGGCTGAACAGGACATCGAAGGGATGGAAACCCGGATGAGCATGTTACGGTTCTGGCTTATTCTCTATGCCTTTGTTGGTACGCAGCTAGCATGGACATTACGACCGTTCTTTGGAACGCCTGGATCGACATTTGTCCTATTCCGTGAACTAGAAGGTAATTTTTATCTGAGTCTTCTGCAAGCAATCGGGGAAATCATCGGATTTTAGTAAACTCAGATCTTGCACCTGGAAATTTGAATGTATATTCCGTGACTAAGTGTGACTAAGTGCAAGAGGACGCATTCGTTCAAGTTCGAGTAAAAAAAGGAACATCAGCAAATGGGGTAAGAGAGCTTGGAGTGCGAGTTGGGCGGCTTGTCCCCAGTCAGGTAAATCGGTGGTGGCAGTTGATAAATAAGCCCAATGTGCCAGAAGGTAAGCGATCAGCGATAGTACTAACCAACGATAAACCCCAAGGAGAGTACCTTGACCAAAACGGTGCAAGCCAAAACGATGTTTGGCGGTTTTAAACCAACCCTCGATTTGCCATCGCCGTCGTCCCCACCAAGTAATGGTACTACCCTTGAGTTGTTTAGTAGATAAGACAAACCGCTTTTCAAGTTTGCCATTATCGCGTTTGAAATAATACCAAGACACAGACACGGGAAATTTTAAACCCAGCAGTCGGACTTGCTGACCACGCTTGCATAAATCTGAAATGCTACGTCCATCTGTCAATTGGCGGTCACACCTGACTCCAGCAATCGCATGATACTTGAGCTTACGTATACCCTGTAAAAAATCAACCGTACCAAAGGCAGTATCGACCAAAATCATCACCTGATAGCGTTTGGTCAATGCTAGAGGTAAGGCTTTGACTAGTTTTAATCCTAACAGGGCAGGTGAGGGAGTATCTTTACCTCTCCAAACACGAAAATTCCAAGGGACTCTCCACTTCCCAACAACTAAATACAGCACAACCAGATGTAGTCCACGTTTGCCGTTGTAGACTGAGATTAAATGCTCAAAGGGTTTGAATTTTCCGCATTTTTCCAGGGTTGTTAGGTCAATGATGAGTTGCCACATCGGTCGGCGTCCCTTGGGACAATCAGATAAAATTTGCTGGAGTACATACTTACGAGTAGTACGAATCAGCTTTCGGGTTGACCAGGAATAAATATTGAGAAACCGACTTAAAGCACTGGCCGACTTAGTTTTACTGTGTTGTGGTAACGGATGTCCTTGGGCCTCTAAGAACAATCCCAACATCGCTTGCAGATTGTCTCGTTGATACTGAGAAGGCATCAAGGATAGCAAGGTGTAAACTAATTGCTGGGCGTGGGCAAGAATTGCTTCCATTTTTCTTGCTTTTTAATATGCATTTCACGCCCTTTTCTCTCATGTTTGTGGTTATCGAAGCAAATCCAGGACAATTTCCCTATCTAGCACTCGCTTGAGGCGTTGATTAAGTAATATTACTACTCATAAAGTTATTTTAGATACTCTTGACTACTGAGAACACTAGGATGGCAGTGTCATTTTTTTTACCAATTATTCACGGCTTAGGGGTTTATCCTGATTGGTGCAAGATCTGAGTAAACGGAAAAAAAAAGCTAAAATTGCCGACTTTTTAGGTTTTCATTAAATAAGGTGTCTTAGTGGTGCGTTCAGGGAGACCCAAACAATCTAGAAAGTCTTTAGTAGGCTGACTATGGCAACTTATAATTGTTGGGTTAGATGCCCTAATCCTAATCCCCAAGCAGACTTTCGCTTATTCTGTTTCCCCTATGCGGGAGGTGGCGCTTCAATTTTTCGTAAATGGTCGGACAGCTTACCACCGTACATAGAAGTTTGTCCCATTCAACTTCCTGGTCGAGAAGACCGACTCAAGGAAGCACCCTTTACTCATATCTCACCTCTTGTCCAGACACTAACACAAGTTCTCCGCCCCTATTTGAGTATTCCATTCGCTTTTCTCGGTCATAGCATGGGGGCACTCATCAGCTTTGAACTTGCTCGTCAACTCCGCACACAGCAAGAACCAGAACCGGTTCATCTTTTCATCTCCGGTCGGCGTGCTCCTCAGATACGCGATCGCAATCCTCTGATTCATACCCTATCAGAGCCTGAATTTTTGGAAGAGCTGCGACAGTTAAATGGTACGCCCAAGCTGGTGCTAGACAACTCTGAATTGATGCAACTATTTTTGCCTATTGTGCGAGCAGACTTTTCAATCTGTGGAACATATACTTACTTGGAACAACCTCCCCTTGATTGTTCTATTTCAGCATTTGGTGGAATAGAAGATTCAGAAGAGACATCTGATCTTATCGAAAGCTGGAGCGCTCAAACGCATTCTTCCTTCTCTCTACAGATGCTTCCTGGTGATCACTTCTTTGTGAACACTAGTCAGCCGCTTCTTCTAGAGATGCTTTCTCGCGAACTACACCAACTTTTGAACTGACATTCCGCTGTGCTGGTCTAGGTCAGCGGGAGTATTGCAATTAAATAACATTTGGGTGTCACTTACTGGCAGTTCCTGTACTAGATGTTGTGCCAGCCAGCTCTGAAACGATCGCCCTCCCTCGTTGATAAATTGAGTTAACATTGGCAAACACTGGCGTCGGTAAAAACCGCACAAGGGTTCCCAGCCTTTAGGATGTCGGGGCAAAAGAGCGATCGCATCTTCAGCCGTCTTTTCTAGTTTAGTCGCCCAATGTTGTAGAACCATTACCCGTAATTGGGGCAAATCACAAGCAAGTAACAATACCCAATCTGTCTTAATCTGAGCCAGTCCCTGAGCAAATCCCACCAAAGGTCCGTGAGATTGAGTCTCTCCTGGTAAAGGTACCTCCTGAACTACATGGCAGGTATCCGGTAAGATGTCCTTGTATCGTTCGGGCCAAGGAGTCACCACGTAGACTTCAGGGGTACACCTCAAGGCAACATTACAAACCTGGCATAACAAGGGAACCCCCTGGAGAGCAATCAAGGCTTTGTCTCGACCCATGCGAGAACTCTGTCCGCCTGCCAGTACAATTGCTGAGAATAATACATCAGTGTCCATAAATTCCAGTTCAGTTCCTCCATCCCTACTCCCCAGTCGCCACTCGCCAGTCCCTAGTCCCTACTCGACTAAATGATTTTCCAGGGCGAATCGTACAAGTTCTGCTCGGTTGCCGGTGTCCGTTTTTCTTAAGAGGCTGCTGACGTATTTTTCAACTGTTCGAGGACTGAGGTGCAGCTTATTGCCAATTTCGACATTGGATAGACCCATAGTCAGTAAATCCAAAACTTGCTGTTCTCGATTGGTCAAAGTAACGGCATGTAGGTTGGGAGCGATCGCCTCCTGTTGAGGAGAGCTTCTTTGGTGTATCGATACTGACTTCGGTGTTTGTAAGTGCCTTGGCGTAGCCTCTGGAGAGGAGACTGAAGAGGAGAATCGTAACTCCGCTTGAACCATCTGTGCTCGCTCTAGCAGATTGCGAATGACCGCACCCAACTCCTGCATCTCAAAAGGCTTAGGTAGATATAAATCGCACCCTGTTTGGTAACCGCGAATTCGTTCCTCTGTGCTCGTGCGTTCGGTTAAAAAGATAACCGGCAACAAGCGGAACGCTGGTTTCTGACGAACTTGCCGCACCAACTCATAGCCGTCCATTCGGGGCATATTTATATCCGTAATGAGTACATGAGGGTGATAGGCTTCGATCATCGACAACGCCTGTTGACCATCCTCAGCTGTAATCGCTGAGTAGCCTGAAATCTCCAGGTAGTCGCTAATAGAAAGACGAGTTCCCAGGTTGTCATCTGCAACCAGGATTATCAATGGCATGGGTGACTGATGTAAGAGAGCAAACCTACTTTTAAGCTAGGTCATGTCTGCCCCAGCATGCAGAAAGTTGAGAACTTTTTTTGATAAATTCTTGGCGAGTGGGTTGTAGATCCCAAACAAATCGCGATGTTGCTGCTCATCTTCCTATCCCTTGATCACACTACCCAGCTTTTTGATTTTAGCTAAATCATCAGAAGCCCCACTAATTCTGATGTTTTTTGAGGGCTTACCAAAGTATTCGCACACAAAATCCCCGAAGCGGCAACAGCCGGGACACCGATTCCCGGCGTGGTGCTGTCACCAACGCGGTATAAACCAGGAATGGGGGTTTGCGGTCCAGGAAACATCCCTGTACCAGCAGCAATGGCAGGGCCATAAGTTCCTTGATAGCGGCGCAGGTAGTGAGAATGAGTCAAGGGTGTGCCGATGAGTTCTAGGACAATTCGAGCGCGTATATCTGGAATCACTCGTTCTAAGGCACGAAATAAAGATTGCGATCGCTCTTTTTTCTTTTCCTGATACCCCTGATCTCGTTGCCAACCGCTGTACGGTTCCAAGGTGTAGGCATGAACCACATGATGACCCTCTGGGGCGAGATTAGCGTCCCATACCGAAGGAATAGAAATCATGCAGGTATTACCAGGCTCTGTAATATCCTGCCTCGCATCGTGAACCACCACATGATGCCCCGTCAGCTGTTCCAGTCCTTGGGCGTGGATACCCAGGTGTAAGTGCATAAAACTATCAACTGTTGGTGTCTGTTGAGCTAATTGTCGGCAAGATTGGGGCAAGTCCTCTTTAGACAGTAGGGGGGCACGACCGTGCCCCCCTATATAGGTATCCCAAATGGTGGCATTAGAGATAACCACAGGTGCCTTGAGAACTTCCTCATTTTGCAACCGAACACCAACAGCTTTACCCGCTTCCACTAAAATTTGTTCTACATGGGCATTCAGCCGCAACGACCCACCCCAACGCTTCAAGCCCCGCACCAATGCATCCACAATTGCTTCACTTCCCCCAACTGGATACTCCACACCAGCACGGAAGCGTTCCCCCAACATGAACGCCACCTCAGGAGCAATTGTTCCGTGCGCCTTCAGTCCAGAAAGAAGAAAGCATTCTAAATCAATCAGCCTACGTACCCAAGGGTCACGCACCTCTTTGTCCATCACATCCCCCACTGAACCCTGGATGACACCTAATTGAGGCAGCATTTTTAATAGGGAGGGCAGATAGTGTCCCAATAAGACAGGCACTAGCTGCCAATCTGCTCTCAGGGCAAGTGTCGGGACACCTCGTAAGGCGTCATAGAGGGGCAACAGGCGTTGTTCAAATCGTTCTAGTTCCCTGGCACCTTGAGGCGTAATCTGAGCTACTGCCTCCCGGTAGCGTTCGGCGTCGCTGTAAACCGGAAATGTTCCTTCCGGGAAGTGGTAATGCCCCATCGGGTCATAGGGAACAGCTTGCAGAGATTCTCCCAGAACCTCCACCACTTGCCGCAACGGGTTTAGGCTGGGGCGTTGGTCACTCAGGCCACAGTAAAAAGAGGGACCAGAATCGAATTTAAAGGCCCGCCTTTGAAAACTATGAGCGGCACCCCCTGCGATCGCATGGCTCTCGCACACCAGCACCCGCTTCCCGTAACGCGCCAGCAAGGCAGCAGCTGTTAAGCCGCCAATCCCGCTACCAATGACAATCACATCAAGGCTCATTGCTGCTTCCTCGACTCCCAATAAAATCTTCCTGCTTCATAAAACTGATACAAATCCGGACATAGCCGGAGATTGATGTTTACTTACTGCTTCCACCAGGGCTGTCGGCAGCGTCCTGTCCACAGTCGTTAAGTTCCGAGCAAGCCGCCCGTACTTTTTCAGGGGGTGCGTTTTTCAGATTCACTGACGCATTGAAGTCGCGACATTTTACCGAACCGCATCCTTGACAATGAAATATGCGATCGCTCAACTTCATCGCTTGAACGTGTCCGCATTGCGAACAACTTTTTGATGTTAGCGAAGCGAGCCGAAGGCTAGGGAACCATCGGTCTACCAGCTCTAACCTAGTGTCAAACATCGGTTGTTTGTAGGTAAGCTGACGACGGAACTCGTAGAACCCCAAGTTACCGATAGCATCAGCCAGCTTGTGATTAGCCATCATGCCGCTTATGTTGAGGTCTTCTAGGCGAATGACCTTATACGTCTGACTAATCCAAGTCGTTAGCTTCTGCAAGAAGTCTTCTCGAATGTTGGCAATGTGAGCGTGAAGCTTAGCAGTTTGGAGGAAGTACTACTGATTATCAGTAGGAGTTCTCAGGTATGTTCCCCCGCCATCTGTTCTACGGGGTCTTCCAACTCCAGAGGGGGGTCGGTATCGACGGCTACCACCACGGCTTCCGGCACCTTCTGTCCTGCTAGGTGCCCCAATTCCTGAGGGAGGTTGGTAGTCACCCTCCTGACTTCTTCCTGTTCCGGAACCTTGCCCAGTAGGGGCGTTTAAGTCTGGAGATGGTGCATTGCTGGCAGGCGAAACCGGCAAAAACAATCCCAACACACCGACCAAGTTGGCTCCCAGCATCTTTGCTGCCGTCAGATCAGCACTACTCAGGTCAACACCGGCAAGATTCGCCGCACTCAAGTCAGCCCCCCTCAGCTGAGTACCAGCCAGGTTAGCACTAACTAGATTGGCATATTTCAGATCGGCGTCACTCAAATTAGTAGTACTGAGATTTGCCTCAAACAGGTTGGCACCACTGAGGTTGGCACCGTTCAGATTCGTACCCGTAAAATTCACACCAACAAGGTTGCTATTCATCAGATTGGCACCACTGAGGTTCGCATTTTCTAGATCAGCACCAATCAAGTTAGCTCCTCTCAAATCTGCACCACTGAGGTTAACATTTTTGAGGTCAGTCCCACCCAAGTCACACCCTGAGCATGTCCCAGTTCTGAGCAACTGTATAACATGAACCGGATTTCCTGCCGACGCTGGTGCGGCTAACCAAAGAGGTACTAGTGCAGCTATGCACAAATAAGTGACTAGTGAAGAAGGGGCAAGAGGGAAGAGGTGAGAGGCAAGAGAAGTTTTTAGAACTGGTGGGAAACTTTCGCCGCGCTGCACTATTAGGGTAGCCAGCGAGAAAATTTGGAGTTTCATCTTGTGTAACAGAGGACATTACCGAAAAATTAGGTTTAAAGCCCCGTCCTTCCAGGACGGCTTTTTATTGGTGTGCTACAATTACGCCAGCTGCATCAGCGTAACTATGTTTGTATTTGAGGCAAAACTTGAGGGAACGAAACAACAGTATCAGCGGCTTGATGATGCCATTCGTACTGCGCGTTTTGTTCGCAATAGTTGCATCAGATACTGGATGGATAACAAGGGAATTGGAAAGTATGAGCTGAGTGCTTATTGTGCTGTTCTTGCCAAGGAATTCCCTTGGGCAAACAAACTCAACTCGATGGCTCGACAGGCTTCTGCTGAAAGAGCCTGGTCTGCAATCGCTAGGTTCTACGACAACTGCAAGAAGAAAGCTAAGAATAAGGGATTCCCACGCTTTAAGAAGTATCAAACTCATGGCTCTGTTGAATACAAAACAACGGGTTGGAAGCTGTCGGAGGATAGGAGAAGTATCACCTTTACTGATGGGTTTGAAGCCGGAAGTTTCAAATTGTGGGGAACCCGTGACCTGCACTTCTATCAGTTGAAGCAGATTAAGCGAATCAGGGTAGTTAGGAGAGCTGACGGGTACTACGTTCAGTTTTGTCTTGATCAAGAACGAATTGAGAAGCGAGAACCAACGGGTAAGACCATAGGGTTGGACGTTGGATTGACTCACTTCTACACCGATTCTGACGGGCAAACCGTCGAGAATCCGCATCATTTGAGAAAGTCTGAAAAAGCCCTCAATCGCCTTGGTCGGAGATTCTCTAGAACTCAGAAGGGTTCTAAGAATAGAGCTAAGAGCAGAAATCGCCTGAGTAGGGCGCACCTCAAGGTAAGTAGGCAGCGTAAAGATTTTGCCGTGAAGTTGGCAAGATGCGTAGTCCAGTCTAACGACTTGGTTGCCTATGAGGACTTGATGGTGCGGAACATGGTCAAGAACAGAAAGCTGTCCAAGTCGATATCTGATGCGGCTTGGTCGGCTTTCCGAGATTGGTTGGAGTACTTTGGTAAGGTGTTCGGTGTGGCGACAGTCGCTGTCCCACCTCACTACACCAGCCAGAATTGCTCTAACTGCGGGGAAGTCGTGCAGAAGTCTTTGAGTCAAAGAACACATCGTTGCCTTCATTGCGGGTTTGTTTTAGACAGAGACTGGAATGCCGCTATCAATATCCTGGAACTCGCGCTTCGTACCGTGGGGCACACGGGAACGTTAAACGCCTCTGGAGACATCGACCTCTGCTTGGGTGCGAGCGTTGCGGGACGTAGTCCGGCAACTCCTCCAAGTAAGCCGAGTCGGGGAAAGAGGAAAACCAAGAAGTGATTCTTGGAATCTCCGTGGCTCTACTCCCGGAGAGGATGTCAAGAGAAGTGAAACTTCAAATATTTCTGCTACCTTTAGCTAAGCTTATGACAACAGCAACTAACTCTGCTGGCTCTACGGGTTTGGACACATGGCTTTGGAAGCCTGCTGCGATCGCCTGTTGATAGTTAATTTCTCCAGCATAGGCTGTGAGAGCGATCGCCGGAATCTGTCCTCCCTGCTCTGCCGGTAAGGTTCTCACCTGTTGCATCAGCATATATCCATCTATGTCTGGCATCCCGATATCGCTCAATAGCACGTCGGGTACACATTGAGTTAAAGCGGTGAGTGCCTGACGCGCTGAGCTGACGGCTCTCACTCGTGCTCCATATTGCTGGAGCAAGAAGGTAACAAACTCCCTTGCGTCGGTATCATCATCGACCACTAAAATCTCTACGCCATGCAAATCGAAGGATAGCTCAGACTGTTCACTGTCTTGCTCTGTCTGGGGTTGGCACGCTATAAGTGGGAGTGTGACGGTAAAGGTTGCTCCTTGCCCTTCGCCGGGGCTATCTGCTTGGACAGCTCCACCATGCAGTTCGACTAGGTGACGCACGATCGCCAATCCTAACCCCAGTCCACCAAACTTGCGGGTGGTGGTGGCATCGGCTTGGCGGAAGTAGTCGAATACATAAGGTAGGAAGTGAGTAGGGATACCCTTACCCGTATCCCTGACCGTGATTTGGGCTTGAGAACCAATGCGCTCCAGTCGGATATCTACCCGCCCTCCTTGGGGTGTGAACTTAATCGCGTTGGAGAGTAAGTTCCAAACGACTTGTTGTAAGCGGCTGGCATCACCCGAAACGACGCCCACCTCTGATTCAAGCCTTGTATATATCTGAATTGATTTGGCTTCAGCCGCCAGACGCACCGTTTCCATTGCCGCCTGAATGGTGGATGTTAGAGCAACTGGAGTAACGTTCAGGCTGAGCTTGCCTCGCAGAATCCGGGAGACATCCAGCAAATCCTCAATCAGTTCAGCTTGTAACTTGGCATTGCGTTCGATGGTTGCCAAAGCTTCAGTTGTCTTGGCGGCATCAAACTTTCTGGTCTGAAGTAACCGCGACCAGCCCAGAATTGGGTTAAGTGGCGATCGCAGTTCGTGAGACAACACTGCCAGAAACTCATCTTTGATGCGGTTGGCTGCCTCTGCCTCAACCCGTGCTTCCTGCTCGCGGGCAAGGAGTGCAGCGCGTTCTACTTCCGCTCGCTTACGATCACTGATGTCCAGCACGATCGCAATTACATTCTCGGGCTTACCAGATGAGTCACGAGTGGCAGCGACATTGTTACTAACCCAAACCTCAGATCCATCTTTGCGGATGTAACGCTTGTCGATTACAAACTCTTGCCCTTGTGTTACCAGACGTTGAAAAAGCTCGGCATTGCGGGACTGATCGTCAGGATGGGTGATGTCTTGCTTGCGTTTCTGTAACAGTTCCGCCATTGAGTAGCCCACGATGTCGCAAAATCGCTGGTTGACTAGCAAGAATTGACCCGTCAAATCACTTAGCGTGATGCCTGCGGTTGCCTGATTCACGATCACGCGGAATCGCTCTTCACTGGTGCGTAGTGCCTCTTGGGCCCGCTTGCGATCGGTCACATCCTGGAAGACTACAACGGCGGCAACAATCTGTCCCTCACTGTCCAAAATTGGAGCTGAGTTCGCATTCATGAAAATATGGCTTCCATCCCCCCGGTGTAATTCAATTTCTTCATTGGTCACCGTCTCGCCCGTTTGTAGCGATGTCCTAAGAGGACGACCTACGGTTCGCGTGAGTGGATAGTCTTCGGCTTTGTAAGGTTGACCGTCTAGATGAAAGCCTTCAAACGATGCAACGTCGTCATACTCCGCCAGTTGGAGCGATTGTTCGTAGTCATAGCCAACAATTTGTTTGGCTTGTTCGTTGGTGAGAACTAACTTGCCCGAAGCCGCATCTGCAATCATCACGCCCGCAGGCATCTGCCGTAAAACTGCCTCGAATCGAGCACGTTCGATCGCCAGTTCTTGGAGCAACCGTTCTCGATCAGCTTCCGCTTCTTTGCGCTTAGTAATATCAACAGAAACACCAACCATCCGCTCGGGTTGACCATCTAGCCCTGGGTAGATATTTCCCCAAGTACTGAGCCAGCGCGTCTTACCATCTGGGCTTAGTATCCGGTAATCCATTGAGAGCGGCGTTTCGTTTGCGATCGCCCCAACGACCGCCTGCTGCAGCCTCCAGACCTTCAATGCGGGACTCTTCCCCAGCACGGGCAGACAGTAAGATGATGGGGATTTCGCGGGTACGCGGGTCAACCCGCAGCTCTCGCAACAACCCCAAACCGTCTAGCCCTGGCATCATTACGTCCGTCAAAACCAAATCGGGAAGCTGCTGACGAACAGTCGCTAAGGCAGCAACCCCATCTACCACGGTTTCCACTTCATACCCTTGACTGACCAACAGCCGTTTCACATAGTCGCGCATATCTGCGTTATCGTCAGCCAGGAGAATATGGGCAGAGGGAGCAGGGGAGGCAGAGGAAGATTGTTCGTAAATATTGTCTGTATTTGTATATACCTTCTCCCCCTGCTCCCCGAACAAAGTGATGCTCCCCCTGCTCCCCCTGCTTTCTTCTGGTAGCCAACGCAAAGCTTCTTCAACATAAGTTGCAGCCCCCATTGCGGTTGAGGCAAGGCTGCGGGTTGTACCAATCTGATCGCTGGGGATGTGGGCGTAGCCTGTGGGAATTAAGACAGTAAAGCAACTACCCCGATCGACAACGCTACTCACCTGAATCGTGCCGCCATGCAGTTTGACCAGTTCTTGCACTAACGACAGACCGATGCCTGACCCTTCATAGGTTCGTCCCTTTGCCCCTTCCACCCGATGGAATCGCTCGAATAAATGGGGGATTTCTTCGGCGGGAATCCCGGTACCTGTGTCTCGTATTTCTAACTCAACGTGGTCACCTGCCCAATGTAGAGCAACGGTAATCTCTCCCTCCAACGTGAACTTAAAGGCATTGGAGAGCAGGTTGAGGACAATCTTTTCCCACATTTCCCGGTCTACATAAACAGGTTCAGGGAGTGGGGGACAGTCCACACAAAGGCGCATTCCGGCTCGTTCGAGCGCGGATCGAAACATCCCTGCCAGGTCAGTGGTAAGCATCGCCAAGTCTGTCGGCTCATACACAGCTTGGACTCGCCCTGCCTCAATACGGGAGAAATCTAATAGGGTATTCACCAGCTTTAGCAAGCGGAGGGAGTTGCGGTGAGCGGTTTCGAGTTGAGAGCGATCGCTAGGCGTCGGTCCTGCTGGATTGGCAAGCATATCTTCCAGTGGACCCAGCATCAAGGTGAGCGGGGTGCGAAACTCATGACTGATGTTGCTAAAGAAGATGGTCTTAGCGCGATCGAGTTCAGCTAGGGCTTCTGCCCGTTTGCGTTCTTCCTCGTAGGCTTGGGCGTTGGCGATGCTGGCGGCGATCTGAGCTGCAACTAGATCGATGAATCCGCTATAGTTATCGTCGAAGAGCCTGAACGGGTTCAAACCGACAACTAGGATGCCAGCTTTTCCCGTTTGCCCGGATGGTGCGATCGGCACAATTACTGCTTGATGCGGTGGTCGCTGCCAAGCACCCGTCGGCAGGCTACCCAACAACGCCTCTAAATCAGCAACCAGGCATGGCTTATGCGTTGCGATCGCTTCTGCAAAGGGCCAGGGCGAATCTGAATCCAGGGCGATGGTTTCAGTAACCGCCGCGTGACCCCGCTTGATGCCAGATGTCCCAGCTAGAACAACGCATTCCTTACCTGGATCGACCAGATAAATCACCGCAAAGGGGAGGTCATAGGGGTTGGTTTCCAGACATTTCGCACTCAGAGTGCAGGCGTCATCAAATGTCCGAGCATCTGCCGTCCTGGCTGCCAGTTCCCGCAATAGTGCCAACTGACGCTCGCCGATGATGCGCTGGGTGTCGTCGGTGTTGGCGCAGATGATGCCGCCTGTGCCACCCTGGTCATTGGGAACCGGACTGTATGAAAACGTATAATAGGTTTCCTCCGGGTAGCCGTTGCGCTCCATGATGAGCAGCAGCGCTTCGTCGTAAGTGCCCTCATTGTTGCGTATGGCTGATTCTGCGCGAGGTCCAACCTGATCCCAGATCTCCCGCCACACATAAGAGGCTGGCTGCCCAAGCACTTGCGGATGTTTACCACCGAGAATTGCCTTGTAGGCGTCGTTGTAAAGGTTAATGAGTTGCTCACCCCACCAGACAAACATGGCTTGGCGGGAGGTCAGCATAATACGCACGGCGGTCTTCAGGCTCTGGGGCCACTGCTGGGCCGGACCCAGAGGGGTAGCCGACCAGTCGAGCGATCGCATCATAGCACCCATCTCTCCTCCGCCAGAGAAGAGCTTCTCAAGTGCAATGGATTCCCCCTGCTGAGTCAAAGTCTCTGCTCCTCTGGGAAATATTTGCTCAGAAGACTAGAACTGAGTTCACGGAGGGGTAGTGGTGGAGAATGCAACAGCGATAGCGAAAGCGTTGCGGAACCGATAGGTTCAGCGCTGCTGCGATAGCGATAGCGAAAGCGTTGCGGTAGCGAGTCTTCCAGCGTCAGCATCTATATACAAATTAGATGTTCAGCCACTTAACTGTGCCAATCAAGGTACCAGGTTGCTAACTATTCGTCATCCAGATCCTCGGCAATGTCGTCGTCATCGTCATAGGAGCTGTCATCGACTCCCATCAACTCAGAGATTTCCTCTTCATCATCCAAGAAGCCATCATCTAGAGCCTCTCGTGCTAAAAGGCGATCGCTGGCTTCTAACCAATCCAAAAGTGAAGTCTCTTGCTTCACGGGAATGACTTCAGCCAGTTGTTCGCGAGGTTCTTCACGCAAAGAAGGATTGTACATGGGAAGATTGGGTTAGTAAT
>DATNQP010000279.1:0-2155 GCA_036703965.1 Leptolyngbyaceae cyanobacterium | reverse complement strand
TCTTAGCTTCCAAGCACTGATTGCTGTACGCCCAGCTTGTAGTGCCTCCGAGAACGACACCAGCGACACTACAGGTTGTAATCAGAATTAAGAGGCGTTTATTTTTTCTATCCATAGATAGATGTGGAGAATCCAATAAATGGGACACGTTCTAATCTACTTTACCCATCTCCCGGAAAATTGTAACCGTAATTCCACGGAATTTTTCTTGATCGCTGCAACACCAACTACATCTTGCCCTGTAAGTAGGCTCAATCAATGCGCCAGTTGAAGGGCAGACGCACATAGACACCTCTAGGGTCATTCATCGATTTGAGAATCGCCAAATCCGCTTGTATCTTCAGAAATTCTGCCGTGAGTGGGTCAGCCAATTTCCTCTGTTGGGCACTTTCGTCACTCGTCAGCTTTTCCAAAATCTGTTTTTCCAGGCTGCGAACTTTTGGATACTCTTCCACCTCCCAATCATCTCGGAGGTTGGCTTGCTTCGCCGCATACTCGATAGCATCATCAATGCCCCCAATCTCATCTACAAGACCCAGCTTCTTCGCATCTTGACCAGACCAAACCCGTCCCTGAGCAATCTGTGCTACCTTTTGTATCGGCAGCTTGCGGGACTGTGCCACCTTGTTAAGGAACTGATTGTAAATCTGGTTGACCGATTTCTGAGCGATCGCTAATTCTTGTGGCGTCTTGGGACGGGAAATAGTAGCACTGTCAGCATAACGACCTGTTTTTACAACATCCCAAGTGATGCCATAGTCGCTTGCCAGCTTTTGGACATTAAACTGCAAACCGAAAACGCCGATAGAACCTGTGATCGTATTCGCCTCTGCGAAAATATGATTTGCCCCCGTAGCGATCCAATAGCCTCCAGAGGCAGCATAATCGCCCATTGAGACAATAACTGGCTTTTTCTGACTGGTGAGCCGTACCTCCCGTAAAATTTCCTCAGACGCCGTGGCGCTACCTCCAGGACTATTAATCCGCAGCACCACCGCCTTGACATCCTCATCCTGGCGCACTTGCCGCAGCTGTCTAGCAAAGCTTTGACCACCCACCTGCTGACCACTGCCTTGACCATTCACAATTTCACCTTGCGCATACACCATGGCAATTTTATTGTCAGAGGTGCGCTCTTTGAAGTCTTTGCTCTTAACATCGGCGTAGGTTGTGAGGCGAATTTGCCGGAACGATTTATCTTTCTCACTACTGCCAGTTAGCTTTTTGAGGTCAGTCACGACCTCATCTAGGTAGGCAACCTTATCCACCAAACGCTGCTGTAGTGCCTCCGACGCCATTAACTCGCCTTGACTGTTGGCGATCGCCTGTAACTGCACAGGAGTGAGCTTGCGGCTCTTGCCAACTGTCGCCAGAAAATCGTACCAAAGACCGCCCAATAAGGCTTGAGTCTGTTGTTTATTTTCTGGACTGAGCTTCTTGAGAAGAAACGGTTCAACCGCTGACTTGTACTTCCCTACCCGAATAACCTGAACACCAATGCCAAATTTCTGCAATGCTCCTGTGTAGAATAACGGCTGAGAGCTAAAACCACTAATTTGAAGGCTGCCCATCGGGTTGAGAACTACAGTATCCGCCACGGAGCTAAGGTAATATTCCTGTTTTCCCAAATCGACATCGTAGGCAATGATTTTTTTACCGGCGGATCGGAAACGTTCCAGTGATTTGCGTACCTCCTTGAGGGTTGCCAATCCCGTGCCGCTGCCAGATGAGGTTTTACTGCCGTCCAGGTAGATTCCAATAATTCGCTTATCTTGACGTGCCTTGTCGAGGGTATCCAAAACCGTGCGTAAAGTAACAGAATTTGTCTGATCACCCGATAGCGCCTCCCCAAGTACCTCACTGGTGCTTGAGGTCGGGGTGGTATCGGTAATGTCTTGAGACAAATCGAAAACTAGTACCGAGTTGTCCTTAACTTTCGGTCCCTCATCTCTAGAAGCCGCCAAAATTAGGAGAAAGACTAGTCCACCAGCTCCTAAACTAAAAAACAAAATGAGTCCCGCAAGGCTTCCAACCAGGCTAGCAAGGGTTTGCTTAAGAAATTGACGCATTTAGGGTGAGGAGTAGGGAATGGGGCACTATGAAGTCGTTTTAGCGAAGTGGGGTGTAGCCCAATATGAAGTTTGGATGAAACACT
>DATNQP010000278.1:0-6263 GCA_036703965.1 Leptolyngbyaceae cyanobacterium | reverse complement strand
ACAGGGAGCAAGCCATGTCCACGTCCGTACCGGACTGACCACCTGCTGAACGCAGGTAGTGGACAGACTTGCTCTGTGAGACCGGATTCAAATAAACACCAATCAATGCGTTTCAATAATCAGCATGGCTCGTCTCAAAACTCGCACCCTTCGATATGAATTAAGGCTGACTCCAGTTGAAAAAGAAAGCTGGAGTGTAAAAGCCTCGTCAATGGGGTTGGACTTGAGCGAGTACATTCGCCGCTGCGTGGAACGCAGGCAAATCACCACCACCAAAAAGCCAGAAGTTAATCGCTGTCGCAGCGGTGGAGTTAGGACGAATTGGCGTGAATCTCAACCAACTTCAAAGAGCGATGAATACGGCAGTCGCATCAGGTCAAGATATCCCCAACCTAGAGGAATCGTTAGCTGTTGTAGAAAAAGTCTATGAAGCGGTTAGAGTGCTACAAGGTGAACTACTTTTTGGGGATAGCGAATCATAACCGTACGCAGATGTGTTTAAGTGTTTAGGCTGAGATAAGCATCCTCGAAGTGAACGACAAAAATGAAAAAGAAACGTCCACAACAGCAAGTAACACCCCCAACCAAGGGATTAAATATTCTTGCGATTAAGCGTTCACCCGAACAAGTAGAGCCGCCACAGGAACAACCAGCAGCGGTATCGATGGAAAAGCCTGAATTGGATGCGGCATCAGCCCCGGAACCCGTGGCACAAACCTCAGTGGATAATCCCGCTCATGCCGCAATCCCCTCATCCGACGAAGCGCCCGTGTCAGATGCGCTCACCTCTTCCTCAGAATCAGCTCAATCGCCAGTGCCCGACTCAAACCCCTCTTCCCCCACCGAGGGAGCATTCTTTCAAGCGGTGGGCATTATCCAAGCTGATGTAACCAGCGATGGGGACAAAACTTTTGTGACCATCGGGGAAAAGTCCTATGGACTGTATTATGCCAGCACCCACAAAATGGCTTATGAGGCGCTCAAAAAAGAGATTTTGAGTAGCGGGATTACCCAGCAAAAGCTAATCGTCTATCCCAGGATTACCCACTATCCAGGAGGGAAACAACCCTACCGCCTAGCCTTTCAACTGGCAGGTTTCTTGGGGAAAGAGGCGACTGTTGACGGACTTCCCAGCGTTCTGGAAGATTCGGAATTCAAACTCTCCGGTTTATGGCAGTTCATTCCGGTTTGTCGGGTACCGTGCATCTCAGTGTTTAAAAACTTCAATAAGGAACGGCTGGAGTTCATCAAATCGGCACCCTTGGACAAAAAAGTAAATTACATGAAAGCCTCTCACATTCCCGTGGTGTGGCGAGATGCCCCGGTGTCCCCATTCCGGTTTAACCCAAAGCTGGATAAAGAGGCTCAGGGCAAAGCGTCCTTTGTGCAAATCAAAGCTCGGTTCAACAGCGAGCGGGACAACTTTGAGTTTGTATCGCTTTTAGGAGTCCCAACGGATTCGCCGCCTAATTACTTAAAAGCTGGTAAGAAGGATAAGCTTTCGGCGGCGAAAAACAAACTTGCGGCTAATAAAGCTCGCAAACGTTCGTCCTTACCAGTTCCAGACCACAACGCTGCCCCAAAACCCTCTGGTGCTACCGACAAGCCTAAGCCAAAGCCCAAGGTTGTCCCGGCTCAAGAATAGGATGAGGGGTTTGAGTATCATCCGAACAGGAAGTAACGCTAAGCTCTTGGTTATGGGTGTACCAATTGAACCTTCTGAAAATCAGAAACCTCAAACCCTTGAAAATTCGTAACCAATTGCTGTGCAAAATAACTTAGAGTTCAATTGGTACGCTTCTAAGAGGCAAAAATGTCGATAGCCAGAATGCTTGTTAGTAAAGCTTTTCAGCCTTAGCGTAAGATTCTGCACGATTGCTACTCAAACCCCATATCAAGTTAGCCAAAGAGTACACGAGAGGGGGTTCCCTCTCAGGACTCTCCCCGCCAGTTTTCCGCCACGCCTCTGACTCCGGAAAGGGATGAAATAAAAAGTCATTGTATGCCGAGCCGTGGCGACCGCTGGCGCTAAAACTGGCTCAGAAACATTAATCTAGCTGCCAATGTAAATTTCCCAGCTGAGTCAAGCAATATTGCTCACCATTCCACTCATACATAAGTGGAACACCATCTTGAGTATGCTCATTCCCAAGAACTAAACTCTGGTCAACCTTGTCTAAAATCTTCTGGCTGAAATAATCACCAAAAGCTCCGCATGAGTGTAAAAGTTTAGTCCCGTGCAATTGACGATTGATTAAACAACCTAATCGATCGACCATATCACTGGTCTTGAGGCAATACTTAGAAACCTCAAGAATTCCGCTATTAAGCTCCTGAACCTTTCGGATATCTACAACAGGCTGATAGTCTAAGTTAGCTGACCGTTTCCAAAGGCTGACCCACTCACAAGGATAAAATATTCCTCTGACAACTCTGCCAGAGAAAATTTACGATCGTCTATGCTTCTCAAACCTGTACCATGTTCTGTGATTAGAACAGGCGTCGTACAATACAATTGTACTTCAGGGATGCTACAAAATCCCTGATTACTTGAATATTTAACTATAAAGCGATTCAAGTAAAAAGAGTACTAACTGAAAAACCCCAGCTCTCGCCAAGGTTTCTTCAGTAGGTTACGCGCCCGTCTGAGAAACTGCGCCTAGCCATTCAACAATTTTCTTGTCCTAAGTTTACCAGACAAACGGACAAGAACTTTGAAAACCCCGCATTAGCGGATTGAGAGTAAGGTACTCACCACTAATGATATAAGCAAGAAAGGCTTTATATAAAGGGATTTGACACTGTTGATTGGCTAGAGCGCTTCTACCCACCACAAGGAAGCATCATGGTCATCTCTTTTCAAGCTCAAGCCCTCCAAGCCCAAACAAGCGATCGCCGCTTAAATGACCGACACTACAGAGAACTGACCGATAAGCGAGGACTCGCACCGGATTGGGTCAGCGCGAACTGCTACTCGGCGGACATTAAGCAAGCAAGCGAAGCTTTGGCATATCGCGCTCAATCTGCTGGCATCTTACTTCAGGGCATGGGCTGGCAGATGCAGTTCAAGCCGGATAGACCTTGGAAGGGAGATGGGGATAAAAAAGCCCCGAAGTATCGCTCACCGCTGGGGGATTACGATGCCATGCTTCCCAGACATCCCACAAACACAACCTATTGGAGCGACCTAGAAGCCCTCAAACAGCACTGCATACAAATTAATGAGCATTTTTACATAGTCATCACTGAAGGATTTTTCAAGGCGATCGCTGGATGCTCCAATGGCATTCCCACTATCGGGCTACTCGGCGTGGAGATGGGGCTAACCAGCGCCAAAGCTGACCCACAAGGTAAGAGATACCTGGTAAAAATTTTAGAAAAACTTGCTCGTGCAGGGTTTGGCTTCATCTTCGCTTTCGATGCCGATTCTGCCATCAACAAATTTGTCATTGAAGCCGAGCGTAAGCTGACGTTCCAGCTCAAGAAATTTAAAGTGCCCGTCCGTTCTATAACTGGGATGTGGACTAAAGACGAAGGTAAAGGCATGGATGATTTTATTCAGAAGCAGGGTATAGAGGCATTCCGGCAAATGCTAATTGCAGCAGAACCAAGAGAGTGGAATGAGGACAATGAGTCCAAGACTGAGGTAAAGCCTAAATTACCCTCTTCTGACAAAGTAGCTTTAATACTAGCTGAACTCTATCGTCACAAACTTGCCTGGGAGTCCGAGTATCAGTTATGGCGACGCTACGGGGCAAAGCACGAGGGGGTTTGGTCTGAGGAGACTAAGGAGAGCGTTCGCGGCTTAGTCATGGCTCACCTACGTTGCATCAAGGGTCAGCCAGACTTTAATGCTGGTTACGTGTCCAGTGTTGTTAACCTTCTCCAGTCAGAGCTGGAAGTCAAAGACTGGCATGAGCAGCATGGATTGTTAGCTCTAGAAGATGGAGTCCTAGACCCAGCTACACTAAAATTAAAGCCACATTCACCAGACTACCGCTTCACTTGGCGGCTGCCGTTCAAATGGGCAGATAGAAGCGTGGGCTGCCAACCGATTGAAGAATTCCTGCTCAAGATTACAGGCAGCGAACAAATTGCAGAGGTTCTGCTTTGTTACTTAGCGGCTATCGTTACTCGCCGCAGTGACCTGCAACGCTACCTTGAGTTAATCGGTGGCGGTGGCACAGGCAAATCAACCTTCATGGCGCTAGCTAAGGCGCTGGCCGGAGAGGAAAACGCCGTAACCTCTCGCTTATCGCTCCTAGAGAAAAACCAATTCGAGACAGCCAAGTTCTATCGCAAGCTGTTGGTGTTGTTCCCCGACTCCGAGCGTTGGCAGGGTGAGGTAAGCGTCCTTAAGCAATTAACTGGGCAAGACCCCATCCGATACGAGCGTAAAGGCGTCCAGCAATGCAAGGATTATGTCTACGAGGGCATGGTCATCTTATCAGCCAACGAACCCCCAGAGTCAAGCGATCGCACTTCGGGACAGGAACGCCGCAAACTCACCATCGGCTTAGACAACCTCATCCCAGAATATGAGGGTCGCAACTTAGCCGAAGAATTTCGCCCATATCTTCCAGGACTCCTGAAGCGGGTTTTGGAGATTCCACGGGAACGGGTAACAGCGCTCATCAAATACACCGACAAAAATGTTCCAGCCCTGGCTCGTAAGAAGTGGGCGCAGTTGATTGAAACGAATCCGATTGCGGCATGGGTTGATGATTGTATTGTTATCCATCCAGATGCCAAAAGCTACATCGGCAAGGATGACCCCGACAAGGCAGCACGCTGGCTCTATGCCAACTTCTGCAAATACCAGCGTGAATCTGGACACCGCAGCGTTCCACCTGTGAAGCGGTTTAGCTCAAACCTACGTGATTTGCTCAAGAATCAGATGAAAGTCCCCATTCAGGAAGGGCGTGACCGTAATGGAGCCTACATCCAGGGGGTTGGTTTGAGGTGCTTCTACGACCCAGAAGGGGACAAACAACGACCCCTGACGATGGGCGATTGTGACGGGTTTAAGGAAAATTGTGGCGGATTGGTGACAGATGAAACCCTTACTAGTGTTGGATGTGACGGATGTGACGGGTTTTTACTAGTTGAATCAAGTCAGGAAGAAATTGAAGTTGCAACGAGTGAAGAAATTAGTTCTCCCTATGGGAGAAAATCTGAGGAAAATCCGTCACCTTCGTCACATCCAGCACCAATAAGCATTCCAGCTGTTACTAATCCATCACCCAATCCGTCACAGCCACCAAGCCTCGATGACGAGCTGAAGGGCTGGAACGAATATCACCAAAGGAAGTCCTACCCAAATCCCAAGTCTGACAATGTTCGTTCTAGCCAGAAGCGGGCGTTAGCCATTCGCCAAGCCTATCGTGTTGCCAAGACTAAAGAGAATTTGTCAGCATTACAGCGTGAGAAGGGTGGGGAATTTTCCCAAGATGAGCTGAATTGGGTTTACAACTGGCTGAAGAAATTCTTTCTCGCTGAGTTCAACCATGTACAAATGACTGCCAAAATTAGCCAACCGGGGCTATTGTGATCGCCTTTGTATAGCAGTGGAGAAAAAATGGTTGCTATGGATATTTTCAGCTTGGATAGCACTTTTATTAGACCTGGTAAGTGCTTCCAAGTTGAGTCAGCTAATTCACCAACGTTCTCCTAATCTTGGTTACGGGAATAACCCAGGATGTCTACAGTAGACAGCCAGAAATAGTTATTGGTGAGGGTAAGTTTAGTTGAGAATAAAAATCCAGCTGTACGGCATTGTTAGGTGTTCTAAAACATTCTGTAATTGAACTGTTTTTGGGAAAGTGTTTGAGAGAAGCTGGAGAAGGGATACAGTGTACAGTCGATGACCAAGAGGACTACAAATCGCCAACATACGAAAAGTTTAGGCAGTGGGGGGAGTCGTTATTTTCCGGATTGTTTGAGAAAAAGCCCTAAGTGGTTACACATCTATCCTTTCCAGTGGGGCGGGATAGTTTTCGTAAAGTATGGCAATTGTTCAATTCGACCCATGAATGCAGCTAGCCTCGGACTAATGAACGATCCCATATTGTGTTGAGGCTGTCTCTCTTGCAAACGGTTGACCAATGCTAGCAATGGGTACATAGCAAAGTCTGCAATCGACAAGGAACCTGCAAAAAAGTCATCACTTAATTCCCCCTCAAAGTAGACTAATTCACGATGTAGGTTTTGGAGGTACCCATCCAGCGCTGCCGGTGCTGCATCACCATCGGGACGAATCCACA
>DATNQP010000277.1:0-5521 GCA_036703965.1 Leptolyngbyaceae cyanobacterium | reverse complement strand
ATATATTATTGTTTTTTGCCATATGTGTAATGATAATGGTGATGGTGGTGGAACCCTCTCTGTTACAGCCCAATTCCCAAGAGAAAATGTCAGTATTGCCGCCGTGAAAGTGTAGAGGAGCGCAATAAGGAACCACAATCCTGTCTTGGAGTTAAGTCCCTTCGCGGGGATGAGAATTTCTAGAGAATTCGCGTCTTTAGTCAGCGAAACTTTGCTACCAGTTGGTTTGCTAACAACTATAGGAGCGATGTCTCTTTGCGGCGGCTGTTCAAGGGCTTGCAGTGCTTCAACAGCAGAGGTCAAGCGCTTGTCTAAACTCGGTTGTGTCATCCACCTCAACCAATCAGCAAAGGCTGGGCTGAGATTAACTGCCTGCTCAAATTGAATTTGTCCATCCTTGTGGGGTAAATCAGCTGGATGAGTCCCCGTTACCAAAGCAATCAAAGTTGCTCCTAAGCTGTAGAGGTCGGAGGCTGGAACCGTGCGGGAGCCAAATTGCTCCGGTGGCATGTACCCATAGGTTCCCACCACTGTAATCGTCCCGCCTTCTGTAGCAGCAAGAGTCTGCACCGAGCCAAAATCTACCAAGTAGACAACGCCGACACTATTGCCAGAGCGATTAGTCAGCACAATATTGCTGGGCTTGATGTCGCAGTGTATGACGGAAGGCTGACGCCCATGCAGGTAAATCAGGATTTCTAAAAGAGCTTTGGCTATCTGCTTAACTTCGACTTCACTGAAGGTATGTCCTTCTTTGAGCTGCTCTTCCAGCGATTTCCCTTCCACATAAGTCTGTACGAGGGCAAATCCTTTGCCGTTTGGTGAATCTAGCTCAAAGTAGTTGAGGTAACTGGGAATAGCAGGATGGGATATGGCTTTGAGGGTTTCTGCTTCCCGTTCAAACAGCTTGAGATGCTCCCATTCAAAGTCAGTGCCAAAAGACAGCAGCTTGACCACGACTAATTCATTCGTTTTGAGGTCACGGGCTAGCAGCGTCCGTCGCCCAACATTTTTTCCGAGTTGCTGTTGTACCTCATAACGAGTGTCCAAGACTTGACCGTTCATGGTTTTTCTTTTGTCGCTAGCTTTTACCAGTTTTTATAGCTTTACACAGATGCCCAGTTGTGCATAAAGCTGGTGAGCGAGCGATCCTAACTTGAAAGTGCTGAGTGCTGAGTGAGGAAACAGACTTTCATTCAATGTTTGTGCGCGTTAGCTCATAGGGGTCTCTCTTATAAATCGCATCCCACCACCACCAAGGCAAAAGCGCGATTTTCTAACAGGAGTGGAGGCGCGATCGCTTTTTGTCTGGGAAGTGCGATCGCATTCGCAAAAAAACTAAGACGCTAAGCTTTACTCTCTTAGCGTCTTGGCGCGAGATTCAAAAATGCCTCAACTTAGTCTATTGCTCTGGTGCCGTCCACCAAGCAAGGGCATAGGGTTGGGACACCTCATTCACCTGTTTGCGATATTGGACGCGGATTTTATAGCGACCAGCAGCGGGTACTGGGCAGAAAATGTGTTGCACACTATCCACTTCACTGATAGAAGAACAGACACTTTTACCAGTGTCATTCTCGTCAGCGGGTATCAGGTAGAGGTCAAGCTTATTCAGACCGCGATCGCGAAAACTTTCCCCAACCTCATACGCCTTATTATTATTTTTATCTTGCAGCTCAACGAGGCGATCCCACGCCAGTGTTAGAGAAACAAAACTTCCTTCCTTCAAAGGTTTTTCCAACACATAGTCTTTAAAGGATGACGCTTCCACTGATTGATAATCCCAACCTATCGGCGGTACAGCCGCAGTTGGACTCCACTTCCCAGGACTGAATTGCTGATAAGCTCGAAAGGCATTAAGTTGCCCTGTACCCATCTGGTAGTCTAAGGGAATTTTTGGGTCTTTGTAGGCATCAGATTCTAACCAGTTGCTGTTATCTTTTCCTAAAACGGTGCGGGTCATTCCCAAGTGCAAACCATCGCCCTTGTCTTTGATTTTGTCCGCTGAGTTGAGTAACACCGCTTTCATGACTTCGTGGCGTCGAGAATCTGTACTCCAGTTAGATTGCTTGGACTTGAGTTGGCGATCGCCCAATTCTTGAAGCAGCGCCACCGATCCGGTGATATGAGGAGCCGCAAAACTGGTGCCACTGACCTCAACCATTTTCCCCGTCAGGTCGTACACCGCTATCTTGCTACCAGGAGCCACCAAATTAATGGAGCGGCGACCACCAACATTAATCTCCCGCTCAATCAGGCGTCTACCAATGCCTACAGGCGCAGAACTCAAGTTGGCAAAGTCTACCTTGGTAAAAACTCCCTCCCGCTGAGCGGTGTAGGCAGTATTGACGCCATTATAGTTATCTGTGGGAATAGGAATGCCACCATTACCCTGGTTGCCAGCAATCACATAGAGGACATCGTGAATCCGTGTTGACCAATCGATACATTGGGTCAATAGAGCATTGCCATCAAGAGTTGCCTCTGGTCTGGGGTCTCGCTGAAGGGGTTCACCAAAACTAAAGTTAATTGCCCGGAGATCTCCCCCGTTTTGCTGGGCGATAAATTGGGCGGAAAGGCACTCTTCTGCTTGTCCGCTCTTCATCGGTGAGCCAACAGCTGAAGAATAGAGTCGTGCTGCGGGTGCGACTCCTCGTAAGGTTTTGTCCTGGCTAACCATGACACCCGCAACCATTGCCGCATGGGCATCAACATCCGTATTGGCTTTGGCGCGTCCATCACGAAAGAACACCCGCTCCAACGCTGTGGCGGGATTCCAGGAAACAGCTTTGTCAAAACCAAATACTCCAGGTCTGCCAATTTCCACCTGACCGATGGCAATTTTACGACCGACCAAGTCGTAGGGGGGGTCATGTAGCTTGCGAACGTTAATTCCGACTTCTCCTATAGAAGCTGGTGAAGCCAGCAGAGGGGTTGTGACGCAGGAGGCGCTCAAACTCCCTATTATCCATGCCAATCTCTTAACAATCTGCCGGTGAGCCAAGGAAGCTTCTCCTAAGTAGTTGTCATTTATCAATTATTAGAGAGCGAGTAAGGGCGAAATCCACGTCTTTTCTCATCTGCCCATACTGTTGCTTGAGGTTTGTTAGGGAGCGCAAAGTTAGAGGATTACTAAAGATTTTGTTAAGATAGATCCGACAGAGGACGCAGGAGAGTATCGCCAGTCATGACCCAAACGCAATCCCAGAACCCCATTGTTATTGCCCCTTCTATACTATCAGCGGATTTTAGCCGACTGGGGGAAGAAATTCAGGCGGTGGATGCCGCTGGTGCTGACTGGATTCATGTTGATGTGATGGATGGTCGGTTTGTCCCCAATATCACGATTGGTCCTCTGATTGTTGAAGCGATTCGCCCCATCACCAAGAAGCCGCTGGATGTCCACCTGATGATTGTGGAACCAGAAAAGTATGTGGAAGACTTCGCCAAGGCAGGCGCTGATATTATTTCTGTCCATTGTGAACATAATGCTTCCCCCCATCTTCACCGCACCCTCTGTCAGATTAGAGAATTGGGTAAGCAAGCAGGCGTAGTGCTTAACCCCTCGACACCATTAGATTTAATTGAGTATGTGTTAGAAGTCTGCGACTTGGTGCTGATTATGAGCGTCAATCCTGGCTTTGGCGGTCAGAGCTTTATCCCAGAGGTGTTACCTAAAATCCGCAAACTGCGTCAGATGTGTGATGAACGGGGTCTTTCCCCCTGGATTGAAGTCGATGGCGGACTCAAGGGGAACAACACCTGGCAGGTTTTGGAAGCGGGAGCCAATGCGATCGTTGCTGGTTCAGCTGTCTTCAAGGCGAAAGATTATGCAGAAGCCATTGAGGGTATTCGCAACAGCAAGCGTCCTGAACCGGAGTTAGCGACGGTTTAAGAGAGGATTTGTTTAACCTTCTTTAATTATCCAAAAACAACCCGTTTTCCTCACCTTCTACAAAGATGGTCAGAAAGCGGGTTATTTTAATGCAGCAGGATAGGGGTAGGGGTAGGACAATGTTCATTGGTAAGCTGTGGCACATTTACTCCCTTGCCGCTAGAAGAATATCGATAACATGGGAGAGACTGGGACTTGGGGATTGGTGATTGCCAGAAGAGTTGTAGACGCTCTGGTCAAACAGATACTAGAACTAGAACGGTGCCTCCATGAGGAAAATAGTAATTGTCGCTGCCTGTGAAAATAGACACCCTGCGCGATCGCACATAACAAAAGATGAAAATCTTTTACCTGTTGCCTATTTCTATCGGAGAGATTGCGCCAGTACCAAACCATCCTTGAATCAAGGGCGAACAGTCTCTCGTCTGCTACTGGCTTTAAGCTGGTGTATTTTTCCCCTCTTGATACCACAATTGGCATTGTCACAAACGTCAGCAGAGCCAGCTGCTTGTTTGGAACCCTCTGCGATAGAACAACTAGAGCAGGCTGCACCATCCGCAGGACGTGACATTGTAACGGCTAATACCATCTCCCAGACCAAGATAACAACCCCTAGTCTCTGGTGGGCAGAAGAACAGTTTGATGAATTTGGTGGCAAACTCCTCACCAATTGGATAGCCTACCAAGATGAGAAGAGGGTGGATTTGGTGGTTAGCCGTCAACCCTGGACTCTCCTAAACTATTTGGAACGATATCGCTTTGTGAATAAGTTTGGCACTGTTGCCAGAGATTACAATTACAACGTCCAGGTCTGCAACCAGCAGGGAGTACGTCTAGCTACCTACACTTGCGATTACAGCAAAACTCTACCGGATTGCAGGATTAGGATCTTCAACTCCTTTGGTCAGGATAGTTTACCGGTTGAGCGCCAATAGTTGTAGAGACGCGAGAGCGGATTTCTTTCTCCCCCTTCCCTGGTAGGGAAGGGGGTTGGGGGGTTAGGTTTTTATTAGTGAATCGGTGTTCTAGCTCCCCTGCCCCCAGAGCGCCTGCCTCATTTACTTTCGGATTTCCTGCCATAGAGATTGGTACTGATCTAGTGCTGGCTTGGGCAAGGGTTTAAGAAACTCACTCTTGTCGAGAACTGATGCACTCGGTAGGAGCAAGGGATTCTCTCGAACAGCTTCGGGTAAGTCAGCAGCCTTAACGGTGGTGATAATCGGTGAGGCAGCATGGCTAAATAGAGAAATTTGGCTAGCTGGCTTTGTCTGCCAGCAAAAATCAATCCACTGCTTCATTGTTTCTCCACCGTTGGACTGCTCGGCAACAGATGCCGGTTTTACCCATAAATCTGCCCACAGAGCTGTTCCAGACAGAGGAACCACTGCCTCGATTTGGCGATCGCTTACCATCACAGGCAATATATCGGTAGACCAGCCCACCGCTAGCCAGGTGTCTTCTAAAGTTAGGGGTTCTAAGTAGTAATCCGAGCTGTAGAACTTGACCTGTTGATGCAGCGCCCGCAGTTCTTCTTTTAGGTTTTTCACCTGGCTCAAATTGGTCGTGTTGTAGGAAGACCCAAGCTTTTTCAACGTCAGACCAATCACTTCTCTTGGCTGATCTAAA
>DATNQP010000276.1:0-6055 GCA_036703965.1 Leptolyngbyaceae cyanobacterium | reverse complement strand
ATCAAAGCTGCCAACTTTGGGACCAGTTTGACCGAAGATGGCGTTATCAGCGGCAATCGTCAGGTCACAAATCAGGTGCAGGACGTGACCGCCACCAATTGCATATCCCGCAACCAGAGCAATCACCACCTTGGGCATGGATCGAATCAGGCGTTGTAAATCGAGTACATTTAAGCGGGGAATGCCATCCTCTCCAACATAGCCAGCCTTGCCGCGCACCCCTTGGTCACCACCCGAACAGAAGGCGTATTTCCCATCAGTGTGAGGTCCGGCACCGGTGAATAAAACAACGCCAATGCTCGTGTCTTCACGGGCATCACAGAAGGCGTCATAAAGTTCAAATACCGTTTTGGGACGAAAGGCATTGCGTTTGTGGGGACGATTGATAGTGATTTTGGCAATACCGTCGGTTTTGTGATAGAGAATGTCTTCATAGGTTTTGGCGGTTTGCCAGTCAATTTGCATAAGGTAGAGCTATAAACGTCCTGTTCTCAAAATTTTGCCTGAAAATCAACCTCCTTTTACACCACGTTGCGCTCCGATATGTAATTCAATCCCTCTTGAGAGGCGAAGATTTTTGTAGAGACGTTCCGGTGGAACGTCTTTTCTCAAGTTTCCATTGCAGACTGTGGCGGGAAGGCTCATCATTATATAAGCTAACGCTTCCTGTGGAGTGAGAATACCTTTTTTTATTGCATCAGCGGCTCAGGCTTTTCATGCCGATGGGGGCGATGCCACGTTGGAGCAGTTCGGGCAGCACCTGCTTCTCAAAGCTTTTGAAGGTTGCATACTTTTCTCCAGACATCTGGGCATTTTTGTTCAATATCTTGTTTTATAGTCTCCTACTATGGCTCGGAAGGAGCATTTTCGTACTTGGCAAACGCTTAAGAACACGATTATGAGAGTGGTTCGGACGTACAAGCTCCCTGCACCTGTGCTAACATTTCCTCTGTTCCCTGAGACTCCAAACCCAGACGAATCAACTCTCTTGTGTGACACTGCTACGTCAGGCCACCCCTTCCAATTTTATTGTCCAAACAATTGATAGGCTGAAGGAATTAACCAGATTTAGCGGCAAGAAACTAGAGTGTTTTTCAGCGTTGTCATTCCGACTTACAATCGCAAACCGATTCTCCAAAAATGCCTGATAGCGTTAGAAAACCAGCAACTCAGGAGTAATAGCGTCGTCAGCGGCTATGAAGTTGTCCTAGTGGATGATGGCTCAACCGATGGCACACTGGAATGGCTAGAGGCACACTCCAGCGAGTTTCCCCATGTGCGATCGCATTCTCAAGACCACATGGGACCCGCAGCCGCTCGAAATCTAGGGGTTGAAAAGGCAATCGGTGACACGATTATCTTCATTGATAGCGATTTAGTTGTCACGGAGCATTTTATTCAAGCTCATGCCGATGCTTTGGTACAGGGAGAGAAGCAACTGGGAAGTGATCACTTTTTTACCTATGGTTGGGTGATTAATACTTGCAACTTCGATAACCCCACCTCGGAACCTTACAAACTTACGGATTTTTCAGCAGCTTATTTTGCAACAGGGAATGTTGCGATCGCGCGGAAATGGCTGGAAAAAGCCGGACTCTTCGACACACGCTTTCAACTGTACGGCTGGGAAGACTTGGAACTAGGCGTTCGACTCAAACAACTAGGTTTAAAGCTCATCAAATGTCCCGAAGCGGTTGGCTATCACTGGCACCCACCCTTTGCCTTAGAGCAAATTCCCCGAATGATCGATCGAGAAATTCAACGGGGGCGAATGGGCGTCTTGTTCTACCAAAAACACCCCACTTGGGACGTGCGGCTAATGATTCAGATGACCTGGTTACACCGTATCCTCTGGGGTATCCTTTCTGTTGGTGGACGCCTCAACGAGCGCACGATGGCTCCTTTTTTACAATGGCTGATTAACCAAGGTAAGCCTCAATTAGCTCTCGAAATTGCCCGAATCTTCCTTAACTGGTACAACGTCCAAGGCGTCTATGCAGCCTATGCCGAGATGCAGCAGCAAAGATAAAGCCTATTGTTTTGCTGGAGAAAGCTACTATGACAGCCTTTAAAGCAAAATTGAAATAGATAGTAATAAATTTCAGAACTAAGTCCAATGGCACTCAGCAACTTAGAAACTCCTGAAACTTTCAGTCTTCTCTTTCAAAATAAGATTGAAAGTTTAAGACAAAAACACGAAAGAGACTATGCCAGCTCTCACAATGAAGCTTTCAACCTGGCGGTTGCCAGGTTGTTCAGTAAGCTGGCTTCCTTAATGACTTTCTCTACTAGCAGTAAATCAGTTGCTGCTGCAAGATTTCAGCAAGCAGCCGATTTAGTCGCAGGTTTTACCAGTCAGTACCAGGAAGTTTATTCACCAGAATTTGGCGTATCTCTCAAGCACTTAAGTAACTTCTTTAGAGCGCATCAAAAGTTTTTTGAAGCTTTCGCCCTACTAGACGCAGCTCATGAAGAGAAAGATCAAGCAGTTAGGTACACGCACTACCGACAAGGCTTCCAACTGTTCGGGGAACTCATCGATGAGTACTGGTACGCTCTCAGTGTAGAAGTTCGGAGTGATTTTGAAGAATTCGCCCGCGATATTCAGAACAAAACGGGTTTTGGAGCAGAAAAAACTCCTTGGGGTGAAGTAAAGCAATCCTGGAAAGAATTAAAGCAACAACTTAGCTTATTCGGGGCTTCTGTCAAAAGCGGCGGTGTAGATTTGTTCACCGACTATAAACAAGCAGTAGTCTACTGCACATCTTCTATCCTTAAAGCTGCTGAACAGGATAGAGAACTTCAGGCTTTTAAAGAAGCTCAAAAATCAGTTATTATCTGGGAATATCCCAAAACAAATACACCTGATGCTGTGATAAGGAAAGAATCAGTATATGTGCCTGTGACAGAATCAGAAAGACATAAAAAGGTCCAAGAATTAATTGAGTTGCTGAGAACTTGGCGCGACGAAGATAGCCAATAAAGTTGTGATAGTTCTTCTTGATACAGGTGTACTTGGACTGATAATAAACTCTAAGCCTTCCGAGAAAAATAGGGAGGAGGTTCGCCAATGCAATGAATGGATGGAAAACCTGCTAAAAAACAACATCCGTATTGTTGTATCAGAAATTGCTGATTATGAGGAAAGACGAGAACTGATTTTGCAAAATAAATTGAATAATATCCAGCGACTGGACGCTCTCATTTCTAGAGTTGGCTACTTCCGAATCACAACAGATGTAATGCGCGAAGCAGCCAAGCTATGGGCTTTCACACGCAAAGAGGGAAAACAAACAGCGGATAACAAAGCTCTTGATGCGGATGTAATTTTGTGCGCTCAAGCTATTATAGCTAAGCGTGAGGGGATTGATGTCATAATTGCCACATCCGATCCTGGAGATCTGAATCGCCTCTTAAGGAACTATTACATATCAGCTAGACGCTGGAGGGATATCCTGCCTTGATTTGGATATCCGCCTTTCAACAGCTTGAGCGCTTCTCTAATTTGTCCCTTACTCATTTCCCAGTCAAAGAATATCCCAGCCAAAATAGAAGAAGAGAAACCAATTGAGTGGCTAGAAAAGGGTGCTGAAGCCCAGAGCGATCGCCTTTTAGGAAATTGGTGCGATCGCTAACATCTAAAAGTTAAGATGATCGTTAACTAGGTCGGAGTACTTCACTCAGTAATTGGTATCTCAATGCAGAATACTGTTCTGTGCCCTGGTTTTGACAAGCATTGAAAGGAACCTCCATGCTTGTGCACAATTTGGTGGCTAATTGAGAGTCCCAACCCCGTACCCTGTCCCACTGGCTTCGTTGTAAAAAATGGATCGAATATTCGTTCCTTAATCGTTTCAGGAAAACCCGAACCATTGTCAGCCATGCAAATTCTGACCCTGTCTATTATCGGTTTTTCTATGGGCGGTGTTACCTCGTCTTCACTACTGAATACCTCAGTGCGAATGGTGATAGAAGGAGTTGTCGGTGTTTCCTCGTCTATTGTTGACCACTGACTACTTTCAAAGGCATCAATAGCGTTGCTCAAGATGTTCATAAAAACTTGGTTTAATTGTCCGGCAAAGCACCACACTGGCGGAATGTTGCCGTACTCTTTAACCACTTCAATGCCTGGTCGATCTGCTGTCGCTTTCAACCGATGCTGCAAAAGCAATAGTGTGCTGTCGATGCCTTCGTGAATATCTACAGGTTTCTTCTGTGCTTGATCCAACCGGGAGAAGTTCCGCAGCAAAAGAACAATTTCATGGATACGCTCAGTACCCACTTTCATAGAAGCCATGACTTTGGGCAAATCTTCAGCGAGAAAGTCCACTTCAATCTCTTCAGCTTGCTGTTGGATTGCAAGCGCTGGATGGGGGTAGTGATGTTGGTAAAGGGATAGGAGGTCGAGTAATTCTTTAACATAACGGCTGACATGGGGAAGGTTGCCGTGGATAAAGTTGACGGGATTGTTGATTTCATGAGCTACACCAGCAACCAGCTGCCCCAGACTAGACATTTTCTCGGTTTGAATCAGTTGGGATTGAGTCTTCCGTAACTGCTGTAGGGTTTGGCGAAGCCGCTGATTGCTACGACGCAGCGCCTCCTCTACTCGCTGACGCTTGGCGATCGTGCGCTCTAACTTACCTAAATTAATTCGTAGCTCTAATTGGGAAATGACTTGGCGACCCAAAGCCCGCAGAGCCTCTAGTTGTTCTGTACTTAGATTTCTAGGAATCCGGTCAATCACGCATAGACTACCCAGAGCAAAGCCATCGGGTGTGACTAAGGGAGTTCCAGCGTAAAACCGGATATTGGGGTCAGACGTTACCAGAGGGTTGCTGGCAAACCGCTCATCTTCTAACGCATTTGGTACAACCAGCAACTCGTCCGGTTGCAGAAGGGCATGGGCACAAAATGCCAAATCTCTAGGAGTTTCCGTTGCATCTATGCCAACCTTTGACTTGAACCACTGCCGATGCTCATCAACTAAGCTGACTAAGGCAATGGGAGTGCCGCAAATATGCGCGGCTAGCGCTGTCAGATCATCAAATCCGACTTCCGGAGACGTGTCGAGAACTTTATAGTGATGGAGTGCCTTGAGGCGCTGCACCTCATTATCGGGTAGTGATGCTGCTTTGGCTCCCTGAAGTGGTCTGCGGCTATGGGCAGTCTGGGGAATCGAGGCTGTCGTTCGCTCAAGAGTGCGATCGCCAACTGTAGCGTCTGAGCGCCGTTTCTGCCTCTTTGAGAGACTGTGCCTCTTTTTGACAGAACTAACGCCAAAGGCGTGCATGCAATTTTGAAAAAACCTTACTACTTTTTTGAGAATTTTCTTGAGCATGAACGAAATATTACCTGAGTCGGATATAAAAGGCGGCTCAATCATAAGAATCCGGAATACGCGCTACAAGTGGGTATCCTATGTCAATTCTTCTAGTGTTTCGTCGAACTCAAGTAATATAGGCACTTATTAAGTCATGTAGTAAGTTTAAGAAAGATTGATTTAGTTAATAGTTCGCCACCAAAAAGCATCAAAACAAACCTAATTATGCTACCCTAGAAGGGTTGTCTAAATTCACACATCCAGGGTTTCGGGTGTTTCTAATAAAGAAATACGCTTGGATGGAGGATAAACCCGAATCAGGAGTTCAAAATAATGCCAGTTATCTCTTTGGCTCAAATGCTGGAGTCAGGGGTTCACTTTGGTCACCAGACCCGTCGGTGGAACCCCAAGATGGATCAGTATATTTATACCGCTCGTAACGGCGTCCATATCATTGACTTGGTGCAGACAGCCCAGTTGATGGAAAATGCCTACAGCTATATGCGTACAGCAGCTGAGCAGGGGAAGAAATTTCTCTTTGTTGGTACCAAGCGGCAAGCAGCGGGAATCATTGCCCAAGAAGCGACGCGCTGTGGAGCTTACTACGTTAACCAACGCTGGTTAGGGGGAATGCTCACTAACTGGGAGACAATCAAGACGCGGGTAGAGCGGATGAAAGAACTAGAGCGCCGTGAAGAAAGCGGAGCGCTAGATTTACTCCCGAAAAAAGAA
>DATNQP010000275.1:0-2277 GCA_036703965.1 Leptolyngbyaceae cyanobacterium | reverse complement strand
CCGGAGTGTCAGAATATCAAAACCCTGAGTCTCGAAGTATCGCCAAGCTAGAGTTGTCTTGCCTACACCGCCTTTGCCATAGATGCCGATGACCTTTGCCCCTTGAATGACAAAGGTTTTGAGGTCAGCGATCGCTTCCTCACGCCCCACAAAATCAGTATTCTTGGATGGCGTTTCTTCTTGCGCTTGCTCTTGACGCTGTGGGACTTCTGCTGGGTGCGATCGCTTCTCCAATAGCCTTTGGAAATTATTTTTACGAACTGGCTCTCCCAAGGCTTCTGATAATAACTTCCACAAGTCAGAAGCAGCATCATTAACATTTCCTACTGTGCAGCTATAAGTTTCTGCAATTTCCTTATATTTTTTGCCTTCCCGACCTTTCCAGGATTCTTTAAATATTAAAACTTCAAGTGGCTTAAGAGTTCTCTTCAGCAGTCGCTCTGCCAGTTCTAATCCTTCTTCAACATCCATTTCTCAGCCAATCAGCAGGATATTTTTTGTAGTCTAACTTAGTCCTTTCCGAGTTTTTCCGATCTCACCCGATCTTTTCTGATTTGAGCAAAGTGTGAAAGCCCCGATATTACCCGATTGATAAGCATTTAGCCTCCCGACAGAATGATGTTGTGGATTAACTAAAGAAACTATTTAGGACTGAAATTAGCATGAGTTACGTGCATGACAGAGAATGGTCAGACCGTTATATTCCTGAAATCAAAGCAATCGTGGGGTCACAGCTGCTAGTTGAGTCACCATTAGAAGTTGATCGACGACAAGCAACCGACTTGATAGTATTGAATGCCAGAAATCTAGCAATTGCTTGTCGCGTCAGACGACCAGGCTACGCAGACAGATACCCCTATGAATTCACGATTCGTAGCCGAACAGCGTCAGGAGTAACAACAGAACTGCAAAAAATTACAAACGGATGGGGTGATTGGATGTTCTACGGCCATGCAACCCCCGAACCTAGTATAAAAATCAATCACTGGTTTCTCATCAATCTGACCAGTTGGAGAGCGCACATGATTCGCCGCAACCGTAGCACTATCAACTGTGGGCAAAAATCAAATTCAGATGGAACCTGTTTTGCCTGGTTTGACCTTTCTAGTTTTCCGCCTGAACCACCAATTCTTGTAGCCTCCAGCAAACCTTTACCCCGTTATAGGCAAATAGCATAACAGGTCTTAGTTTTGTGAAAGACTGAACCGCTAAGCCTTGTCCCACATTAGGAAAACTGGCAAGTGGAAATCTTCCCCAGTTTAGATAAAACTCCACTCCCCAAACAGATTCTTACTAGCACTTTGAAGTTCTGAGACCTTACCATCAGGCTGGTGACTGTAGAGTTCGGAAAGCTTGCGGGTCATGGCTGATGCTCGTTGTGCGATCGCTTCTGCCATATTCAACATCACTATAGAAGAAGCGGCATCACCCTTGTGCAAACGCTGACGGAAGACTTCAAACGGCATCACCAGCGATCGCACCTGAGTTAACGTCATGACATTAGCAGAATTCGGCTCACCGCTAAAAAAGCTGATTTCTCCTAGTACCGTCGGTGCTGTGATTCTAGATAGCTCCTTTTTCCCAGTTGGAGTCTCAAGCAACACCTGAACATCGCCTTCCAGAACAAAGAAAATCTGGTTTCCCTGAGAATCTTGTTGCACAATCCGTTGACCAGCGGGAATAATTATCTCTTGGCAGGCATTGACAAAGCTTTGAAGCTGAGTCTGATTGAGATATTGAAACGCTCGAAACTGTTTGTAATTCACGCAATTATCCCGCTCTGGTTGAGACTGCACCCCGAACCCTATTGTACGGTCATCGAAAGACTGACTATTACAACGAACTCCTTACCGGCGGGTATAGCGATGCTTGACGCCGATGGGAAAATACTCTGGATCACCCATTGGGGCTAGTTCCACCTGCGGCACTTGGTACTCTGATGGGACATAGTGGGCAAACTCACTGTTGAGTCGCAAGAGTTGAGACAGAATAGAAGATGCGATCGCTTGCCGTTTCTTCTCACTCCCTTCCACCCCAGGCGCTAACTCCACCACCACAGACAAGAATCGATTCTTATCAGCATCTTCCTTAACCTGGAGTACAAACTTACCCGTCACCCACTCTCTAATCACTGGTTGCTCTAAACCTACCGTCACATTTTCCGGATAGATATTCGCCCCGAAGTAGGAAACCGTGAAGTTAGAGCGTCCAAACACATAAACAAAAGGCAGCGAATGAATTCCTCTTTCACCTTCCTGCTGCAATGCCGCCACCGGG
>DATNQP010000274.1:0-5577 GCA_036703965.1 Leptolyngbyaceae cyanobacterium | reverse complement strand
GTCAATGCCAAGCAAAGTACCATCAACGCCAGTTACACCAACACTGCTAGTACTGGTAGGACTATCGGGGTCGAAGGAAACTAGAGTGTTATTGTCAGTTAGACCAATCAAATTTATGGTAGCGGCAGCGGCAGGTTTGGCAACACCGAGCAAATCGAGCATTGCGGCTACAGTCAGTGCGGTGAGGGTAGTGCTAAGCCTGTTAAGTTTCATGACAGTCTTCTAATTAAAATTTTTGGGTCTTGTGAACAAAATTCAGACAACTACGCAAAACTACGCGAATTTGCATCTTTTTACGGATGTCTATTATTGTCAGGAGATAAATATATTGTTACGAGATAAATACCCCGATTAATTTTTTTGACTCAAACTTCATAGAAACTTTAATTAATCAGCCTTGGTTCTCTAAATCTGTAAAGCTTTTATGAAGCGTTATTTAGAACTACACAGAATCGGAATATAGTCAATGATGGATAAAAACTCCAACTGACGGCGGTCATAGACAATTCATTGACCATCAGGTAGAAGATTACTAACTCGCTTTTTGTCATTAATTAGAAGAGAAACAAAAGCGAAGTTAAACAAATTAATGGAAACGAAACAGCTTGGCAACACTGATGTCACCATCAGTGCAATGAGTCTTGGCGGTATGCCGATGTCCTTGAGTAGTAGACCACCAGAGTCACAAGCGATCGCAGTAATTCATCGAGCGATCGCTCTGGGAGTCATGCTGATCGACACTGCTGATTCCTACTGCCGGGATGAGTCGGACAAGCACCACAATGAGCAACTTATCTACAAAGCCCTCCAGCAATACGATGGGGATGTCAGCCACGTCATTGTCGCCACGAAAGGCGGCTTAATGCGACCGAATGGTAGCTGGACGCGCAATGGCAACCCTGACCATCTGCGCCAGACAATTCGTACCAGCTTTGAAGCGCTAGGCGGGTCAAAACCGATTGATGTCTGGCAGTACCACGCGCCTGACCCCAACTACACAATTGAGGAAGCACTGACACCAGCAAAGGAGGCAGTCGAGGAAGGTCTCATTAGGTTTGTTGGCGTCTCCAACTTTTCAGTTGAGCAAATCAAGCAAGCGCGTGATGTGGTAGAGATTGTCTCTGTCCAGAACCAGTACAACCCCTGGCAGCGACAGCCTGAATCTGATGGGGTTCTAGCATATTGCGAAACCGAAGGACTGACGTTCTTCCCTTGGAGTCCCCTAGGCGGTAGCCGTCGGGTGAGCAGTCTAGAAGATATTCCTGTCATTGCTGAGTTGGCAAAAGAAAAAGGCGTCTCGGTGTATCAGATTGTTCTCGCGTGGCTACGTGCTAAGTCACCTTGCATCGTTCCCATTCCCGGTGCCAGCAAGACATCAAGTATTGAGGACTCAGTACATGCACTCCAAGTACAACTGTCTGAGGAAGACGTGCAACGAATTGACCGCCAAACGGCTTCCTGATACCAAGCTGCGCTCAAAGATATCGGTAGCTCAAATGAACGGTTGGTAAGCCTTCTGGAAAACTTTTTGATCTACTGAGTGTATGTCTAGTCAGGCTGTCACATCCGAGGTAGCGCATTCTGAGCGTTTCTGATTCACCGTCTGTTGTGAAATCGCGCCCTGATTAAAGAGCATTTGATTATGCTCTAAATCGTCTTGTGCCTGTCGTAATTGGGCTTGCGCTTGATTTAACCGAGCCTGCGCTTGAGCAACATCCTCGGCGCGATTGCCTGCTTTTAACTGCTGTAATTTGGCTTGTGCTTCGGCTAATTGCGCTTCAGATTGAGCCACCTCTTGCGATCGCGTGCCGTTCAACAGTTTATTCAAATTCGCTTCCGCTTGAACCAACTGAGCGCGAGCTTGAGTCAGTTGGTAGGGATGAGCAAAAGCTAGAGAATTCCTGAAGCCAGAAAATGAAAGCAGAGGGCTTTTATGAACCCATCCCTTAAAAGGGATGGGTATCCGACGTTGTGCCTTCTACTGTCTAGCTTTGTTTGTGAGCGATCGCGTCTGGAGCAGTTCGTCTACTGCGGGGCTTGCATTCTTTCTGGGCGAGATTGACGATGTTGCTCAAGTTGCTGACGCTGCTCTGCGGTTAGGATTGCATCCATCTGCTCTTTGGAAGACTGACGCACTTGCTCGATTTGGGCTTGTTGTTCGTCAGTGAGATTGAGCGACTCCCACACCTGACGCCGATTTTGCCCATTTTCTCTGGCAGCGTCTAGGCTAGCTCTTTGCTCTGCCGTCAAGATATTGTCCATCTGCTCCCGCTGAGCTTGCTTAATCTGCTGCATTTGTTCTTGCTGCTCTTGCGTTAAGTTCAGCAAGTTCTGATGTTTCCCATCTGAACGGCGTTGCTGGAGTTGCTGACGCTGTTCTGCGGTCAGGATTGCATCCATTTGTCCTTTGGAAGACTGACGCACTTCCTCGATTTGGGCTTGTTGTTCGTCAGTGAGATTGATCGATTGAAAAATCCGACGGGGATGTTCTCCGTTCTCTCTGGCAGACTCCACGAGAGATCGTTGTTCGGCTGTCAAGATGTTGTCGATCTGCGCTTGCTTAGCTTGCTTGATCTGCTGCATTTGCTGTTGCTGCTCTGGCGTCAAGTTCAGCCAATTCTGACGGGATTGTGTTGGTGCTGGTGGTGTATTAGATTGAGCAAACACGACTGGAACAATTGCTGCACAGAGTGCCAAAGAAAGTGTGCCAGCTAGTAGTGGCAATGGTTTGATGTTCGACAGTCGGTTTTTCAGAGTTAGACCAAATTTAGGCTTCATAGCAGTCCTTAGGTATTGACACGAACTATTGGGCTGTTCGATATTCAAATCCTAGAAACTGGCATCGGTCTTCCGCATGGATCGAAGTTCCCAATTTGACGTAGTACCAAAGTCCTAATCCCGTTAGGAGTTTGGTCACAGGATATCCTCTTCAAGTTGGGAAGTAAGGCTCTGGAAACTGAAGCTCTGTGTGAAATAAATTAAAAGTAAATAATCGTTGCAAACTCGCTCTCTGCTACATACGGAGGGCTGAAATCGTTTCCCTCTTCCCACAATGCACCGTCGATCGCCCTTTCCCAGCCATTCCTTTCGCCTGATGCTCTATCTGGAATGGATTCTGTTGGGGATAACGCTCTTGGGAGAGATTCGACCAAGCAGACATGGGATTAGTCCAACAACTCTATCGTTGTCGATGCTCACGCTCATGTGCTTTGGTCTGATGGGCTTAAAGCTTCCGACTGAGAAAACCCGTGACAAAGTGCTTTATACCGGGTTGGAGTTTGGATTACTGTTTTTAGCGTTTTTGCTGGACAGCCGACCTGACTTTTTCCCACTGGTTAGTCTAATCATCTTAATTCGCAGTTGTCTGATCTTTGAGCAAGTCGGTCGCCTGATTGTGGCAGGATTGGTATTTATTGCCTTCCTAGTGACGTTGTTTTTACGGTCTGCACCGCATCGGCAAAGACACGGACCAATACCAGAGTCTATCGCCAGTACGATTTTGACCCTGAAGCTGAATGCAGCAGTCACCTTTGGACTTGCTCTCCTGTTTATCTTGTTGTTGGTCAATGCGTTGCTTGCTGAACGCCAAAGCCGAGAGAAACTGCTACTTGCGAATGAGCGATTACGCCAGTATGCTTTGCGAATTGAAGACCAGGCAACCTTGCAAGAGCGAAACCGGATTGCCCGTGAGATTCATGATGCGTTAGGACACGCCTTGACGGCACAGAGTATTCAGTTAGAAAATGCCCAACTGTTTCTGCCACCCGATGCTGAGAAGACAGCATCGTTTTTGCAGGAGGCAAAACAGCTAGGTTCCAGAGCATTACAGGAGGTGCGGCGCTCAATCTCCACACTTCGAGCCGATCCTTTGCAAGGACAATCGCTGGAAACGGCGATCGCAAAGGCAGTCAATGAGTTTCGCCAAACAAGTGGAATTCTTCCAGACTATACCATTGAACTATCTCAGCCAATTCCTACCGAAATCAGCACGGCGCTCTACCGAATTATTCAGGAATCGCTGACCAACATTTACAAGCATAGTGCTGCAACCCAGGTTAGCATTCACCTTCGCGAGAGCCTGAAAGCGATTCATCTCCAGATTGACGATAATGGTCAAGGGTTCAATCCAGAGCGGAATACGACCGGATTTGGACTCCAGGGAATGAGGGAACGAACTGCTGCCCTTGGAGGACAGTTTTTTCTGGTAAGTCAACCGGGAAAAGGCTGCCGAATTACTGTATCGATTCCGTTACCGAGGCTGGCGCTATGACAGATGCCAAGATTCGCCTATTACTAGTCGATGACCAAAGAATTATCCGTCAGGGGTTGAGAAGTCTCCTAGAAGCCAAACCCGATTTGGAAGTTGTGGGTGAAGCGGAAAACGGACAGCAGGCGATCGCTCAAGTCGAAGCTTTGCAACCGGATGTGGTTTTAATGGATGTCCGGATGCCCGTCATGGATGGCGTTGCTGCCACCCGCCTAATTTGTCAGCAATTTAGCGCGACCAAAGTGTTAGTGTTGACGACATTTGATGACGATGATTATGTCTCACAAGCGATGCAATTAGGGGCGCGAGGATATCTGCTAAAAGACACCCATTCCGATGACTTAGCAGCAGCCATTCGAGCCGTTCATAAAGGCTACACCCAAATGGGGCCAGGATTGTTGGAAAAAGCGATCGCTCATACTCCACCCTCAACTCCACCCCAGCCCACCCAGCTTCCCGCAGAACTCGCAGGACTGACGGCTAGAGAACGTGAAGTACTGTGTCTGATTGCCGCAGGCGCAAGTAACCGGGAGATTGCAGAAGCGCTTTACATTTCAGAACGAACGGTTAAAAACCACGTTACCAGGATTTTGAGTCAGTTAAATTTGCGCGATCGCACTCAGGCTGCCATGTTCGTCAGTACTTTTCTACCTTTGTTGCATCACTAAGCAGGTAGGCAAAAATCAAGAACATCTCGTGGTTTCAGAGCGTTATCCTCTTCACTTAATTACTGCATATCATTCAACTCGCTTAAGGGACTTCCACAAAATAAATGATCCATAGGGCGAGTCAATAGAGAGGTAATTCGTTGTCCCTTTCTAGGTAGTCTAGCGACTCGCCCCTACATTGGATACTTTTCTATTTGGAAGTCCTTAAGTAAGTGCCATTCAACCTAACATGCCTGGAGTTGGGTTGAACGACAGTGAAACCGGGAGCATCCCAAAGTTGCAAATTGCCCACAGACTAGAAGTCTGGGGCTATACAAACAAAGCCTGCCTAGGCAGGCTCAATTCAGTCCGCGTTCGGCGAAGCCGTTCCCGAAGGGTAGGCGGACTTCGGTTTTGTAGCCGCGATTTTCAATCGCCAGGTACTTTTGCAAAAATGGGATGCTCCCCCTGGGAAGCTATAGACGGGTCAATCATCTTCCGAGTTGTTATTACAACGATAGTTTTTTTAGCAACCGACACCGAGCTAAAATTCAAGGAAAATTACTTAATATTTGAGGCCATAATGGAACCGAACGTGGAAATCTACACCTGGAGCTGGTGTCCCTTCTGCATCCGTGCTAAAGCATTACTCAATGAGAAGGG
>DATNQP010000273.1:0-28887 GCA_036703965.1 Leptolyngbyaceae cyanobacterium | reverse complement strand
GAATCCTTTTGAGCATTAGCGTGAGACATAGCTACCTGCTGATTGTCTGCGACTCGAACAATTCCACCCGCTTGAACAGGGTGTTCCAAAAACCAACCTATTTCTCTGTAGAGAACTGAAGATAAAGAAAGGCTATAGACCTCAATGAGAGGATTGCCAGGGTCTAAAATCAATGGTTCGCTGCTGTTCATAACTACCTGCAAGGAATTTGCCATTGCTGCGGGAATTCTGTAGTGAGAATCGCCGCACTGTGGATATTTAATCAGCGTTGCACCTCTGCCAAACCGTAATGCCCACTCAGCCAGTGCCTCTGGTTTACAGTAGGCGAGGTTGAAGGCTTCAGGTTTGGAAGGAGCAGACAACACAAAGGCGTTAGGAGAAAGACAAACTTCCCAGCCACTTTGGAAAATCTCTTCAAGTTCCATTAGATTGCCCCTCCTTTTTTTGCCGAGATACTCTATCGCGTATTGCCAACAGAGTTTCTGTAGGAATCCCCAAATCGTGAGCTAAGGTCACCAACTGACCGTTTGTGGGTAACTCACCGTAGGCCAATTGAGTTAAAAAAGCTTTCAGTTCGGTGGGGGCAACAGATTTTTGAGGCTCTGTTGGGTTGGGAATTTTACCTTTTTCCAGTGCCTCTCTTACAGCAGTCTCAACAATCCAGTTGGCAAGACTGGTTGGACGATTACCTTCAGATTCAGCCCATCGTTCCAGTGCGTCCAGGATTGCTGGAGGTAATGACAGGAATATTCGTTTCCCTCTCTCCTTGCTCACGACATCAGTTCATTACTACTCCTCTAGTTTACGGGTGTGTGCCTCAGAAAACTCCAAATGGATAGTCTTTAGAAAATAATTATCCAATTTATATCCAAAAAATATCCTATATGCTATCTTACTCTTATAGGCGATGTGAATCCTAGTCAACTCACATCCCACTCACACCCCGATTGCAGCGAGCCTAGAGCAACAAAGGGTTTAGAGAAGTTTTGCCAAAGTGTCTCACTGTGCTTGAGGTGTGAGAGAACGCCTTCACTCACATTCCCTATAGGAATTCACACTATGCGATGAATAACGATGCCCAAAAGCAACTGTGGCAAACAGTTGAGATACTTTTCGATCACTTTACGGACAAGCCCTCTTACACGCGCCAGGAGATAGCGCAAGGACTGGGAGACGTACACCACAACACCATCTACAAAGATGAGCTGTTGTTAATCGAGTGGTGCGAACCCTACGCGCAATCTTTAAGGCGAAGGCAAAGATTACAACCCTATCAAGTTTGGTTGTTAGTCCTTGCAAGGGTGCTTGTTCACCACTACGGAAGAAGTGAAGCAATTGCTTTCTTCTTCAACAATGGAGAAATTTTAACTTTTGAGAAATTCCAACAATTCAGGAGAGAAAGAAATGAGCGTATTAGCAAAGCAAAATGCATTTTCGCTGCTTAACCTCAACAGCATTGACGAACTGAATTCTGGGTTATCCCAGTTAGCCGATAGTCTGCTCCGTCAAGGAAAAGAAGTGCCGGAAGAAATTGCTAATCCCGAAGCACACGAAAACATTAGTAAGGAGCATTTAACACTGTTGCGTGATTACAAGCGAGGAACTTTAGAGGAGTTGAAGCAACTTCCTCAAGTGCAAAACGGTAACAGTAATGAACAAGGAAGCCGTCAGATTGATAATTCATCACTGGCTGTAACTGACGATGAAATTTTAGACGTGGCAGAAAGCACAGGCGTTGATTTGGATATCGTTATGTCTGCTGCTATGCACGTTGAAAATTTAGAAGCTCTCGTTCAGTGGGTTGAAGAATACAAGCGTTTAGAATCCGAACAGGAAATTAAAGATTCTGCGCGGCAGCAATTCGAGTTAGATCAACTGAGAAAAAAAGAACAAGAGCTTGGCGAACGTTTGAACGCTGCTATCAATAAACCTACGGTAAATGTTGCCGCTATTCGGCAACGCTTGGGAGTAAAAACTCCTCAGTCCGTAACGAATCTAGGCAAGTGGGACGGCAAGCCAGGAGCCGCAAATGAGCCGGATTTTTTGAAGAATGCGCGTGCAGCTTTTGCCAAGAAGAAATAGAGTTTGAAGACTTTTCGATAGAGTCGGACATTCAAGCCTATTTCGCTACATTGTCAGCCGCCGATATTGAGCCTTTAAAAGCTGAAATTAAGCAGCTAAAAACACTCGTCAACAACCCACAAAAATCACAGGAGAAAACGTCCATGTCTCACATTATTGCTATTGCAGCTCTCACCGCTACAGCCGGACTTCTCACCGCTGCCCTTCCACCTGCTGGAGTTGCTTTTGGATTCCTTGTGTTTGGCGCAGGACTTGTAGCAAGAGATTAATGCGGAGTGACGCATGACCCGCTTAGTTACTCACCTATTTTTCTGGGCGCTGCTCATATTCCTAGTTGAATCCGGAATTCTAAATTTATTGAGGTGTTTTCAATGACCACAGCCACCAAACTAACCGAACAAATCACGCTTGCAGGACTTCGTCAACATGCAGAGCGTCTGGAAATTCCGAACTTTGCCAAGATGCGAAAGCAAGAGTTAATCAGGGTAATCATCAATGCACAAACGAGCCGAATATAGCGGCATTTTGGTAAGCCTCGACGCTCTCACTATTGGCAAACAACAGCAATGGCTTGAAAGCCAGCCAGAGCCAAAAACCAAGGAGGAAACTCAGGAACGAAAACGAGTACGGCGGCTTATCAAATTAGCCAAGGATGAAGAAAGTGAGTAGGAGATTTTCGAGATGGAAAGCCTAGCTTACCTACATCTAGAGTTAGCAAATCAGCAACCTGAAGGTAAACGAAAGACCGACTCAAACAACATTGGTGACAGCTGGAACGCAGCCGGATGGGACGAAATTTTTGACACTTTAGACGAGGAAGACGAGGAGGAAGAGGAAGTTGAATCCGCCTAATGTACCACCGATAGTCAGACAGACCAAAACGCCAAGTTGTGAGGAAAACCGAAGAGATTGCATGACCGAACTATCAGAATGGGCTGACCAATATCGAGCCGAAATCGAAAAACAATCCTCTGCTCGTGCTGCCCAAATTGAGTCGCTACTAATCGCAGGTGATTTTGATGCAATCCGCGAATGGCTAGACCAGTGGCAATCAGAGGATAAAGAACCAGGTTCTCTCCGCTCTCGGTATCGCGAAGCCCGTCAAGAGCTGCGACAAGAACGGTATCGCCAACGCCAACAGCAACTAAAAGGCTCGGTACTCGACAGAATTACGGGTAAAGCCAGCACCAAAAGTTTGACGCGCTCCGGTGCTGACCTTTACTCCCAGATCGAAAACACCGAATCTTTAGGAGTAAACCCATCATGACACGAACGATTAGCACCTCAGTAGATACTTTGGGCTATTATGTCCAACTCCCAGAACACATTGAAGAAGCACTGGGAAGTCATTTTGAGAATCTCACCAAAACTCAGCAGTATACGTTCCTTGCTGCTTTGACTGGGTACATGGCTGAAGCTCAATTCTGCCTTGTAGATACAGGTGATGAATCGAGCTACTCCCTTGCAGATGCTTATGGCGACGCTTCAGGCGTATTGCCATTAGCGATAACGAACCTCCTCTCTGAAATTGAAGATTTAGAGCGGCGGTGTGAGGGTACTATCCTTGCCCTAACAATCGCCCTGGTGCTGAATATTCACTACACCTATGTTGAGGAGGAGTAGGATGTCACAGGAATTTCAGCCTACTCCAGCCCAGCAAAATCTTCTGAATTTTCTCGACAAATTGGGGTCTTCTCCTTACAGCCCAGAACTCATGCAAGAAGGGTATCAAGCCCTTGATGCCGCAGTCGAAGAGAATGAGCGGCTGATGGACTCCATCAATGGGGCATCCAGTGCGCTCGCGACCGCCAAGAAGTGCGCCGAGTTGGATGGGAGGCAGGAGTCGTGAATGATTCATTAAAACAAGCTGCCGAGAAAGCCCTAAGTGATGCTGGAGTGCCTGTTAATCTTGCTGCTCAATGTGCAGAAATCGTCGCGAAAGACGACCCCACAAAAGAGAATCTAGGTCGCACTCAAGAGGAACAGCATCTCATCAATAGTTCGATGCAATGGATGAAAGTCAAGGGATTTTTTGAAAATTAAGGAGGTGAAATAAAGATGAGGCTGGATAATGACAAACACGAAAATCTTATCCAGCTTCTCGCATTGCTGACGACGCTAATAATTTTCCTCACATTTGCTACAAGCCTTACCCTAGCAAGGGTGTGGAAGTTGCAACAAATAATTGAGACGGAATTAGTTGACAAGTAAAAGGACTCTGGCATCAATGGGAATTGGAAGCGCAATTGTTCGGTATACCGGGGCTTTGACGGGAAGAAGCCAGGGCATAGCAGCCAGTCTTAGCGGACGCTGCAAAGCCTACGACGATGCTCCAGAAGTAAGGGGATTAATGCAAGCCTATTATGGCTTAAATCCCGAAACTTTCGTTGATATGACTCCTGAAGAACTCGGGCAGTTTGTAGATCAAGCCAAACAAGCTAAATTCTTTTCAGAAAACTGGGAAAAAATAGCCGAGCACGTCAGAGATTATATCCAGGGAGTTGTTGATTATAACGATTTCGTAACGCGATGCGTAAAAGCTGGCGTTGCGGGGATGAAGAAAATTGATAAAAACACTCTGGATGTACTGCTACAGCACAAGAGTTACAAAAACAATCAGAGTAAATTAGCTCAAGATTCCAGAGTAGCTGAACAGCTAATACAGCAAGAGCTTACCGACTACATCGATCTGTCGGAATACGACTTAAATATGTCTCTTCAGATGATGGCAGCTAAGTTACTGAAGGAAAAAGAGAAAATCGACGCTAGACCGGATGAGGAGCAAGCTAGAACCGACGCACAGCAAGCGGAGCAAGAGCGCAAGCAGTACATCAGAAATCTCCTTAACTACGGCTATAACTACACCATTCAACGCGGTCTGCCTGCTTCTACTTCATCACAGGTGAGTTATTCCAATGCAAGCGCTAATGGCAACAAAAACTTTTTCAGTCGAGCCGTTGATTTCTTCAGAGGCAAGTAGTTTTTGGTACTTGAAAAATGTTTTTACCCAACAATAATCCAGATTCAACACATGAGATTTCAATTTTACCTCCATTACTACAATCCGGTTCCTCCAATCAACAAAAGTCGATACCAGCAATCGTTGTAAAACCATCTCGTAAATCACGATTTATCCTATCGCTGTACAAGTTAGGGTTGTACGGATTCTGGTTTGGGATTGGAGTCGGTGCCGCCAACATTACTCGGCTTTTCCCCAGTGGTTGGATTGTTTATTTAGCTCTCATGGGTTCTGCGGCAGGCACAATCATGCTGGTTAAACCTGCTGATGCCACAGAAGAGATGTTGTCGCTGCGGCGCATCAGTGGCTTGGCTCTAGTTATATCAGTTGTAGCGCTGTGGGACGGGCTGATTGTAACCGCCAACCTGCCCATAACGATTGGGTTGTGGGTCTTTCCTGCTTGGCTGGTGTGCTTAAGTGCGATCGCGTTTTTGGTTGGTGCCTTTCTGACACTTTCCGCATCAACTCAAACTCCGAGGAGGTAAAGTAGATGAACTGGAGAGCCACGCTAAAAACTAATGCCCTGTCCATCGCTATTGGGTCGTTTGCCATAGGCGTGGCTAGCGGCGGTGCCTCGTTGATGGGGTTCTTCGATAATCAGATTCGGTACTGCGACCCCATCACAAATCCCTGTACCCAGGTGGTGATTCCCGATTGGTTTGGCGACCCGCCGTCAGATGCTAAATTCGTTCAGCTTTTTTCGGGCAATAAGATAAGTCGCGTATTCTTTGGAATCGGATGTCCTACTGCTTTTGCGGTCTGTGTCGCGGCTGCTCTGGTAGCAGCAGAAAACCAAAGGGTTATCGATGAGCAGAAAGCCCTGGAGGAATTATTAGAAGCAATCCAAAAGCAGGTTCTCAATGATGAGGAAATTCAGAAGCTAGCGATCGCATCCGATATGCGGGTGCAGGATTTTCGTCGAGAACTAATCGACGGCTATGCAGCCTTGTTACTAGAGAAACATCCAGAACTGATCGAGCGCTTCGCCAAGTCTACTCAACCTGACCCTAAAACCGAGACAGTCTCCACAAATCAGGAGCCGACACAGATAAGTCAAAGTCATGAGACTCCAAATGAATCCGACGAGCAGAAACTAGCCCTTCCAGAGAGTAAGGACGATGAAAGTCAAGTGCTTCCACAGGCTACCATCCAATTTAGCGTCCCTGCCCCTTCAATCGAACCGCCGAACGTTCTTCATGAGTCAGAAGCAGAAGCTATCAAGATTCTGGATGCCCTCGCCGGTTCGCACCGTTCCTTGTTGCTCATTGGCGGCACTGGCGCAGGTAAATCCGTCACCGAGTCGTATCTGTTGACTCAACTATTTCGCCGTAATCCTAAACATGAAACCTGGGCAATCAGTCAGAAAAACGATTCATTCTGTGGACTGAATAATAAGAAGCGAGTCGTGCTTTTTGATAGAAAAAATATCCAAGATTCCTTCGACGTTCTTAACCATGTTTATGGAATTTATGATAAGCGCCGTCGTCTGACAGAAGATAAGCGTAAGGGTTTACCTCCGGTAAGATTAATCCTCGCCGACTGGCTGAGTATTAATCAAACCTTGGAAGAGATGAAACAGGATGCAATAGTCAAAGAATCAGAACACCGCTCAAAATGTGCTGACATAATTTACAACGGTCGGGACATGAACGTGTGCCTGATTGCAGACCTTCAAAGCTACAACTTAGCCGCTCTGGGATTGAAAGCTGATAGGAACAGTCGGAAGAACTTTAACCTAATTGCCTTGGGAAATTACTACATCGAAGAAGATGGAAGCATCAACGAATCCTATGGAGTCGTTGAGAACATGATTCTGGATAGAAACATCATTCCTGACGAAAACGAGAGAACAAAATTAATCGAAGTTTTCCGTCAACTCAAGCCACTCTCAAAAGAACATCAGCGCCCGATTATGTTCACCACATTGGAGCCAGCCAGGGTAGTATTACTCCCCGATTTAAGAGCCTATAAAGCTGGAGAAATTTCCCGAGTGAAGTTAGAAGGATATACCCCAGAGCAGCTAGAGCGACTTTTTCAACTTGAATTTGAGATTGATGCACCTAAGCTGCCAGAAGTTAAACCGGAGAAAGTCGCTGAACAACCTTCTATTTCACGAGAAAAATTAAACGAATACGGCGACTATCTGGTGAGCAAGATTGACGGCAAAGATTGGGTGCTGATTAGCAAGCTGGGTGGAGTCGCCTGGAAGACAAGGGATTGGGGAGAGGATATCTTAAGCCGGGTAATTCAAGACCTAATAAACAGAGAACTCGTAGAAGTCGATACAAAGGATGGAATCAAGCGAATTCGTAAGATTAGGTGAGAAGGTGAGGTGGGTGAGGCTGCCCCCAAATACGTGCCTCTTTCATCGTCGAGCGCAGTATCTCTCCCCCTCGTCTCACCCGCCTCACCCCCCGTCGTAGTAAGCCTCACCTGATTCTCACCCAGTTCTCACCTCGTCTCACCCGCCTCACCCCCATCGCCGATTTATTATCACAAAACTACGCTTGCTTTTTTAGGTAATTTTGATGGACTTAGAGTTAGTGCCACTGGAGTCAATTGAGAAATGAAAATTAATTTACGAGATACAGGCACAAAGATAGGATTGGCTTGTGCAAGAGTTTTGGGGTTAAGTTCGTTCAGTTTAATCAGTTCGCTAATCGTATCTGGCTCCATTGCTGTAGTCGGTAGCTTTCCTTTGATTGAAGCACCAGCTCACCGAGTCGCGAAGATGTCAGCCATTTTGATAGGTGCTTCGGCTGCTGGATGCATTTTAGGGGCTTGGATGACTGGTGCGATTGGGAAGAATGACGATGAGAAGTTAACCGAAATTGTTACCAATGAACTAGCAATCAGAAAAGACGAACTTGCAGAACTACGGTCACAGTTACGAGAATCTGAAATGCGGCGTATCGATGCTATAGATGCAAGAGATAAGGAGATTTGGCATCGGGGTGATTTGTTAAGAGAAGTGCGTCAGCAATTAAAAGAACGTGACAAGCAGCTAGAGGCTTGGGAAGAGTGGCTTGATGAGCGCCAATCAACTTGATGAGCGCTACGAAGTTTTTGGTTGCAAGGGGTGTCGATACTTTGTTGGCTCGGAAGATGGGGGTAATTTATTTGGAAAGTGCCATGCATCCTTATGGAAAACGGTGTTGTGAGGATAGAGAACAAAAATAAAAGAAAGACTGCCATCAAGTTGAGAACATTAGACACGTTTTGTCAACCTTTGTACGATTAAGAGGTGAAACCATGATTTTAAATCCCAACGTGATTTCTGTTTACGCTGGTACACCCGTTGAGGAAATAAACGCTATTCCCGGATTACTTCAAGAATTACAAGCTATGTCACGGGATTGCCAAATACCAATTCATAGTGAAAACCGTGAAGTTTATCTGGGAGTCAATAGACCTCGTGTTCGAGAAATTGGTGAACGGTTTAACAAAGCTGGCGGATACAATCTGATGCTTTGGGCGGCTAAACAAATTCCTTTACACGATCAACGCTTTCCTTGAGTGTGCTTGGCATGGCATCGGGCAGTGGGAATCATGAAGGAAACTGATTATCCCTGTTGGCTCTCCAAAAAAGATTTGTACATTGCCCAAGCTCTAATCGAAAAAGCTGGATTTATTTACTGCGGAAAAGATGAAGATTTTATTCCATACGACGAAGAACTTGGTACTGGCTATAAGTTAGCTAAATGCTGCGGATGGCAACTAGCTAGTGCTTATGGTGACGTAGCTATAGAAGCTGTTCGAGATGGAGCATTATTTGGCAAATGCCTGGAACTTTTGCCCAATATCGACTTTAAAAAAGAAGTCAATATTGCTTGCGCGAGTTATCAAGAAAGCTGCCAACGATTGGGATAAATCTCATCCGTTAGCGTTTGAGCAGTTGTCTTTTTTTTAGATACTCGTAGACAAATGTATACAGTAATGTATATGCTGTTTAAAAACCGGCAAAAAACGCCTCAAATCGCTAACGCTCAACGCCATTGAGAATTAAAAGGGCATCGCTACAAGCCCCGTACATCGACACATAAAGGACTTCTCTCCAATGGAATTAACAACCGCTACAATCAACGAAATCTTGTTGCCTCCATTCCTTTTCTTCGTCACATTTTGCTTCCTCTGCTGCCAACTTCCACTAAAGAGCTATACTACCGCCACTATTGGACCAAAAACCGAAGCTGAGACAGTTACAACTACACAGTCCCAGGACGAACCCTCTACCGCTTTAGAAATTCAGACTCTTATTGAGCCAGTCCTCGCTATAATTCAGGACAAGGAACTCCAGGCTGATGAAAGGGAAGCCCCGGTGGTTAACTCCTCATCCACGTCCTTCCCTGAAACCGATACACCAGAGGTAACAGCAGTTTCTACCGCTCTAGTCGCAGACCTAAAGCCAGAGCAAGGAGCAAGCCAACAACCCGAAGTGTACGCCCAGGCGCTTGCCGCGATCGACAATCTAGGCAAACGGGAAGCGAGGAAACTCATGGGAGGACTGAAACTGCAACAGAAGCGGAACGGCGTTGAACTGTCGAAAGAACTAATGGTTGCCAGTATTAAGCGCGAGTTCAAGGCTTTTCCAGATCGAGTAATAGAAGTAATGAGCGATTGCTTACCTGAATTGCTGTCAAATGCCACTACTCAACCCGATCAACTAGCCAGCTAGCGTAGTTGAAGGGGCTTTCCGCCGCATAAATCGCCCTACCCAACCTTCCATATGAGTTTACAGAAATAATTTAACCCCCAGTAAAAGCTGCTGGGGGTCTTTTATTAGGGTTGTCGGTACTCGGGCAGCCGGGGGCGGCGGGGATGAACGGCAACCATCGGATTGATTCTCGATCCAGAACCCGAACATTATCGCCGCTGGTTGCCTACCCCCACTCGCCCCCTGTCAAGTCGTTTTTTAAGAGACTAGCCAGTTCTGAAGAGTGTGGATTGAGGCTCATGCAGCCAGCGGTCGGAGCCTGAAAGAGCCGTTTATAGAACAGTGGGTCTTTCAAGGTGGGTTAGAGGGATGCTGACGATCGCGCTCTATTGGGTCAGATGAGGGGTTGGGGGTTACGTCGTTATACTTCGATATCCCGATGTGTGACAGCATTGACAATGAAGAAACCGCTCCCCTAACTTGCTCGGTGGTTACTTCCAGGTATTTTTGTAGTTCACTCAGATTACGATGACCACTCACTTCTTGTATTATGCGTAAGGGAATTCCCGCGTTGCTCATTTGGGTTAAAGCCGTGCGTCGGAATGAGTGGGTACTGACCCCTTCTATGCCCACGCGAGCGCATGATTCTCTTAAGATCCGCGCCGCTGAATCTGGGTTAATGTGTCCTCTGCCATGACGACCAGTAAATAAGAACCAGGTGCGGGGGCTGGGATAGTAGTTGACCAGCAGTGACCTCAGTTCCTCAATGACCGGAATGCTACGAGTCGCGAGCTTTCCTTTGGTGTTTTCTTTGCGGATAATTAACTCAGTTCGGACTTGCTCTCTACGGTCGTAAACATCCGCTGTTCTCAGAGTGCAGGCTTCGTTAATTCGGCAAGCCGTGTAGAGACAGATGCCAAACAAAGCGCGATCGCGCCCGTTCTGCAACCCTTGACTAAAGAGCAACTGAATCTCGGCTACTGACAGAATCTTTGCCCGACCGTGACGATCTATTTTCATCTCATTACCTGGTCGTCCTATCGTTGGGTGCGGTTGGGCAAGTTAATCTTGTGAACGAGCCAAGCTATTTCCCCGCCTTTGCGCTTACCAGCTCTGGTGAAGGTGAAGCCAGCATCATTAAACTCTTCCCCGTAATCTGTAATAGTTCCTGGAGCCAACCCCAAGAGGTCAGCTAGCTCAGAAGTACTGAGCAACCATCCTTTGGAGTAAGCCTCTTCCAGTTCTCTCAGATGGGACAACCTAGTAGGGGTTGGCATTAAGCGTTTGACTACAGCTTCTACCACTGCTACCAGAGCTGCTGGCGGAGATGTTGTTATTTGTCCAGGACTGTCCTGAACAATTGCCCTGGACTGTCCTGGACTATCTTCTGTCGGTAACTGGACAGGACTCTCAAACTGCTTCAAAAACTCTCCAGTGGTTCCACCTTTCTGAATATGTTCGTGCAGTGCATCGAGCCGTTGCAGTTGGGAAGCATTGACAAAAGCTTTCTTGCCCTGCTTCTCTGGCTCGATTTTTAGGTCTTTGAGGCGGGTGTAGAGGGCAGAACGAGCAATGCCATAGCGTGAAGGTAGCTGCGAAACGGGAACACGGTCAACTTCCATTGGATGCGTTCAGGACTGTCCAGGATGAAATACAACTACCACAAGTTGCGGTTGTTTTTTAAGCGATCTGAAGAGCAGCAGCGCAATGCTCTCGCTCTCTTGGAAAAACAGGGGACGAGTGGGGGTAGGTGGGTAGGCGGCGTAAAGCCCTGCTACCTGATGGGGTTCCCACCGACAACCCTAATGAAAGACCCCCAGCAGCTCTTCACTGGGGGTAAATTATCATTAGAGACATTGCTGATTATTTCCCCATTGCAGTAGAAATAAGATTTAACAGCGCTTGAGTTCGCGCCTCAAAAAAGCCTTCAAAATCATTAGCTCTGAGCAGCTGCGGCTCAATTAGGTGCGAACGCAATATCTCATCAATTCGACAGCGAGGTATTCCTTTGTCTTCAAAGTCTTGTAAGTAGGCGCTTGGCGATTTTCAGCCAATTTTCTTATTGGTGAGGCTTGATAAGGGAGTTCTATTAATTAGACAATTATACGGCGACATTTCAATTCCTATCTGGCGGCAATATTTTACAGGAAAAATGTGATGGCTTTCGATTGGATCGTTGAAAAACTTCACATCAGAAAGCGCTTCTCCCGTTGCCAAATCGATGGCTCCATTCCTCCTAAGCAAAGCATTTACGGCTCTATATACAGCACCATGCCTGCGTCGTACCGTCAGCAAGCGATTTTCATTGAATACCGCTTCCGTAAGCGTACTTGGCGTGAAACCCCCATTGAGCAGCCAAGCCGGAACTTCTAACATATCGCGAGCAGCTCTCGACTCGTGCCAGCCGGTGTACAAGGCGGCTAAGCATCCTGACCAAAACCATTGCTCTAGTTTGGAGCGAATGTGTTCATAAACCGAGCCAATTACTGTTAAAATTGCCGCGAGAGCTACTAACTGAATTTGATAGGGTAAATCTTCATCAGCAAAAATCTTTTGTCCGTGAAAAAATCGGGCGGCTTCCTCATAGCCTAGTGCCACCTTATCAGCATAAGCTTTGTACTCATTGAGGGTTAAACTTAAAACCTCGTTCCGTCCGCAAGCCACAGCGGGGAGCTTGCTCAATTGCTGCGTCGTTTGAGCAAGAGCTTCAAGGCGACGATGGTAAGTTGCAACTAGAGTAACGCAAGACAAGAAGTCAGTATTTTTCACCCCCTCTAGCACCTTGAATTTCTTCAATCGTTTCTCTTGACTAACCCAATCTTCCCTTAGAGAAAAGTCCTTACTAGCAAAACAAGCCGTAGCCAAGTCGAAGAAATTCAGCTCGGTTGACTGGGTGTTGGTTTTCTCGAAAACCCTACAAACAGCAGGCTTAGGCAACTCAGATTTAAGCTGAATTACAGGGACTTGGTAATGCTCAAACCGCTTAACAACTGACTTTTCAAAGCAGTCAATTAAATTTAATTTTTTCGAGTCATACTGCCAGTATTTCAAATATCCGTTCCGCCATTGGGAATAGTCAAAAATCATATAGATTGGAAACATTCCCGCTGAGTATTCTTGCTCTAAAGTGGAGATATCGAGAACTCCATTGATACCAAATCCCGATTTCTTTCGAGATTCGGGTACGCTAATAATCGCTACTTCTCTCTCTAGTTGTGGGTCTAAAGCTTTCTCAATGTCAATATAATACCAACGTTTAGTGATTCGTTGAGTACCCTTCCCTCTAGTCCAGACCGGATGATTTGAAAAAAGCGCCATGAATAAAGTTGTTAGTCTTTGCTGCCCATCCAAAATAAGAAGTGAAGGCTCTGGTTGCTTTTTCAGGGCGACTCCTTCAATCAAACGGGGGTAAAACTGCCAATCAGGATTGCCTAATTCGAGAAGCATTACACAGCCAAAGGGCCACCCTAAACTCACGGATGCCAACAGTTCAATAACTAGGTCGTCCGACCGACAGAAACTTCTCTGGAGGTCAGGGATTTGGACTTTTCCCTCTTTGATTTTTAGCAATAAATCAGGCAAAGCCTCTTTAGTGATATCGAAGGTGGAGATAGTACTGGGTAAGCTAATCATTTTTGTTTCTCTTGAACCTCCAGTTTCCCAAAGAATAAACCCGATTAAAAAATTGGGTCAAGCCTTTGCCAAAAACTGCCCTCAAATGAGGTCTAGTTCCAGAAATTATTCGGGTTCTGATTGTTGGGGATATAAAATTCTTCTCAGATTGGGGGGCAAAGGGCAGATTGAATCCCACAAATCTTCAGGGATTTGCTGGTATCCTTGCGCTTTGGCTAACTCTGGCTTCATTTTATTTCTTAACCTCCTTTGCTTTTGACTATTTTTTTGTAGTTTGGCTGGCTTTTAATAGCGCCTCATTTTCTCTCCGTACTGTGAACACAACAGGAGGTGCGGGAGGTACTCTCGGTGCGGGAGATGCTTGATTTTTCGTAGCTGGCCACAGGAGTTGAGAGATGTCTTTTTTTAACTCCCGCACAGGTGCCCTGCTCCCACACCTATACTGTGTAATGGTTTTAGCTGTGGGACTCCTCATAGCGCACCCTTATGACGCCTCCAGACCGTTAGACTCATCCAAATCATAGAAAATACCCAGTTCACTCCCGGAACCAAATAGCTTTATGTCAGGGTGTTGGCGGACGACTTCAGGAAAGATAAAATCCCGAATCGCATCAGGAAGTGAGTAAGTAGACCCTTTAGGAAAAAGCTGTCTGATTTCACTCACTCGGTTGTTCAAATCTCTGGCTTTGAGTACGTCTCCTTGCTTGCTTCTACAAATCTCAGCTACCCGTTCTATCGCCTTATCAAAGAGCTTCTTACGCTCAGTTACCTCCAAAATTTCATCAGCTTCTGGTTCAGTTTCACAAGTCTCTACAGCCGTAGAAACTTGTTCTTTATCTTCCTCATCACCTGGCTCGGTTTGCACAGGTGGCTTTGGTTGTGTAGTGGGTGCTGGGGCCTGTAAATTGGGTGATAAAACGGGAGTTTCAATGAGAAGGGCTTGCAGTCTTTGTGTGCCTGCTATTTGAGGTGAGATAATCAGTAAATCGCCAGCTCCTAAAAGGTTTTCTCCACCTTTTGAATTGAGAACTACCATTGAGTCGCGATAGCCTTCAACTCGAAAGCAAATTCGTGTAGAGCAGTTGCTCTTAGTTTTAGAGGGAATATCATCTGCCACAGGCTTTTGAGTAGCGGGGATTAGAAAGATTCCTGCTGCAATTCCCTGGCTGGAAATCTGATTAAGATATTCGTCAGCTGCTTCTTTTTCCTTCTTCGCTAATGCGTTCAGGACGTTCCCCAGCTCGTCAGCAAACAGGCAGATAACTGGCTTTTTCCCTCTGGCAGATTTATCATTGTATTCGACCAGGTTGCGTGCGCCTACTGCCCCGAAACCCTCCTGCCTGCTGACCATTTCTTCATAGGCAAACTCTAACAATGAAAGCGTCTCAACGGGTTCTCTGGCAATAGGCTTGAGCAGATGTGATGAGCCATTTAGCCATGTAAATTCAGTGCGTTTTCCATCTACTACTAGCAGAGCGACTTCGGTTTTAGTGAACCGAGCAGTGAGAGAAGCGATCGCAGCCGTTTGCCAAGTAGACTTACCACTTCGAGTAGTACCCCCAACGAGTACATTAGTCCCCTGTACTGGGTCTAGAGTAATCTCAACTAGTTTGCCTTCTAAATCAATGCCAACAGGGAGAGTAGGAGTTTTTGAAAGTTGTTTGGCATAGTCTGAGTAATGAAAGGTGACGCGATCGCTCCTAGGGACATCGACTGCCACCCCACCGGCGACGGTCTGAATGATCGGGGGTTGCTCCAATTCAAGTTCAACCTGAAGCAGGGAGGCAGCTTTACCATCGAGGGCACAAATCCATTGAGTCCCTCCCTGCCCTTTGTACAAATGCCGATTAAAAGCAGCTCCTTCGTATGTTTTGACGTGCTTCAACCGAGCTTCAGCCAAAGGTTCAATGTTAGTCCGAAGAATCTTTAGCACCGTCAGAGCTTGAGATTCTGATGCCTTGGCTTGTTCAGGTTGAGGAGATTCTATTTTCTCCTCTACTACCTCAGCTTCTGGCTCCTGAAGAAGTTCCGGCTCCTCCACCTGCTCTATTGGTTTCGGTTCTTGCCGCTGCCCACCGAAGACTCTGGCTGCTTCCGGATTGTCGATGAGCCATTGCATGTTGATAGCGTCAAAAAATCGGCGCTTGAAATCGGATACTCTGGCTTCTGCTGCTACCGCCACCTTCTGAACTTCCTCCTGAACCAATACTTGCTGTTTCATGCGCTCCTCAATTTGAGCGATAGCTTTTTCCTCATCAATGAGTCGCTGGTTCTGGGCAGCCACCAAGGAAGCGATAAAGCAAAATCCAAAGCCTCCTATTGCCCCAATACTGGCTAGAAATCTAATCGCCCCGGTGCCTGGTTCAACTCGCACAAACTTGGCATCTGGAGGCGGTTGTTTGAGCCAGATGGGAACTGATATCTGAGTACATGGATTGGTGATAGGGTCACAATATTGAAGTTCAGCATCAAAGCTTCCAGAAAGACTCACTCCAGTACAAATAATTCCTGTAGTGAAGGCACCAACAGTTAGTGATAGAGCATTGGTTTTTAATAACTCCTTCATTTCTGTGAAGCCCCCCAAAATATCATTCCCAATCCAACACAAAGTAGAACGACGCAAACAGTGAGCAACCATGCAGGCAGGATAAATTGATATCCGCTAAAAGGGATGGTTTGGGTAATAGGATTGAATACAACAGCCCAAATTGCATCCCAGTAGGTCAAGGTTGACAAGGCGAACGCTAGTCCCGAAACCCGACGAAGAGATATTAGTTCAGTGGAAGCATCCTCTTCTTTAACAACCAGCAGATATCCTGAAAATGCAAGCAGAAATCCCCAATACAAAATCCCAGTACCAGGCACTAATCGAGTGAAACTGGCTATTCCCACCCCTAAGCCAAAGCAAAAACCATAAGCCGAGCATTTTGTTAAAACACGAATAAGTTTAAGTTTTTTCGACTCGGCTCCCAGAAAAATCCCCTGCTGTGGTTGAGCAGGGGCAGCATTCTCTTTTGATGGTAAGAACATTGCCCCTTATTCCTCCTCTTATTTACCCTGGAAAAAATTCCTGATTTGACCAAAAATGTTGGGTTGATTTTGCTGCTGCCTTTGTGAAAGATGCTGCTTCCATTTTGGTTGCGTTGCAGGTGCCAATGCTTTTTTGGTGCCGTAGCTAATCAATTCGTTGTAGTAGCGACGCTGCTCGTTCTCCTCAAACCGCCTTAATTCTTCAGCCTCAGCTTCAGCCGGTTTAGTATCAAGCTCCAACTTTTTTCGCTCCATTTGCGCTGCCATAATTTGCAGCGAAATGTTGAGATCGTATTCTGCCAGGTCTATGTAATTTGTGAAGTCCTGGTTCTTCTTTTGCTGCCAAACATCAGAATCTTTGGCTAGCTTCTGCGTGTTGATTTGGTAATCTTTCAGTCCCAGAAAAACATCTAAAGTTGATTTATCGATTTTCTTCATGCCCTGCACACCCGACTTGACGCAGGCGGCAACAAATTCGTTGTAGTCCACGATGCCGTCAATTAGGTTCTTGATGTGCTTTTCAATCTTCTCCTGGTTCTCGCTGAAGTATTTGGCTTCAGCTGCTTTATCTGCCAGTTCTCCCAGTTCTTCAGGAGACATCAGAGGGATTTGCTCTAGATCAATTTTGAAATAGGATTTGAATAATCCTTGCATTTCAGTCGCATTATCAAACGCCTTTAAAGTTCCGCTGAAACTGCTGGCTATCCCTTGACTTTTCCCGGTTAGGTTCCCCGTGTATTTTACGATTGCACTTCCGATTCCCATTGTTTTTGAATCCTTTTACTTGTTGGTTAATTCTGTTTCGATTATTTGTTGAAGTTTCCACACCCTAGACATAGCAAAGCTTGTGGCAAAAGTGAGGAAAATTATTAACGTCGTCAACAAGGCGAGAAGCTGGATAAGATTCAGCCTTCGCTTCGCTTCGCTAACGTGTTTATCCTCATCCAGCTTCATTTGCTTGCCTTGCCTCCTTACTTGTCAAAAAATCCCTTAGCTTTCATCCAGGTCATCGAACTATTGATGAGATGCTGTTCCTCTTGAGTGCGACCTAAATTAGGTTGAGCCGGGTCATCTTTGGCTACAATCTCTGCACATTGAGCAGCAAGATTAACAGGTACTCCAGCATCAATTAAGCCCTTTTGCGCGGCTTGTTTTAGGGAGTCATTCATCTGTGAGAGGAAAGCAATCGCGCCTAATCCGGGACGGGCTTCGGAAAAAGCCGCTCCCGACTTTCTGTTCTTTGTCGGTCAATTCAAAATGGCAGTGGGGTTGGTGATATCCATGTATGTCTGTCATGCTTGATTAGTCTCCTATCGATTGAAATCGGTCGGTCTGGAGTGAAGGTCAGCACCGGGGCTGGTCAAACTTTTGGTGCTGGCTTTACCCGTAATTCGGTCGATTACCTCTCCGTCGAGTTGGCGTCTCCTATGGCCTTGACGCGCTTCCCGAAACCGGGAACGCGCTTCCCGGTAACGATTGAGGAGGGAATGAATGGAGCTATCCTCTGCAAGCCATTGAGCGAGCCACTCGCGGATAGCTTCGTAGTCACCCGCAGTGAGCAAACTTTCCACTTGTGCTGCACGAGCGTCAGACTGCTTTTCCAACTCGGCGAGGTATTGGTCAGCCCATTCTGATAGTTCGGCTATGCAATCGCTGCGGTCTTCTGAGCAACTTTGCGTTTCGGTTCGTCTGACTATCGGTGGTACATTAGGCGTCAATTTCTTCCTCTGCCTCCTCTTCTTCCTCGGCATCTATCGAATCGAAAATTTCATTCCAACCTGATTCATCCCAGCTCGTACCGATGTTGTTTGAATCGGTGTGAGGTTGAACTTCATGCTGCTGGTTGGCTAGCTCTAAATGTAGATAAGCTAAGCTGTCCATGCTAGGAAAAAACTCCTACTCGTTCTCTTCGTCCTTGGCTAATTTGATAGCCGTTTTACTCGTTGCCTTAATCTCTTGCCATTAATCCAGCGCCCAGAACGAATAGCCCAAAGGCAACTCCGGCTGGTGGAAACGCAACGCTGATGGCTCCGGCTGTCGCGGTGAGGGCTGAAATTGCAATAACGTGAGACATAGTTTTCTCCGAAGATTGCTGTGATTGTTGTTGATTACTGATTCGTTCAAGTTTCTGTTGGTAATAGAGACGCAGAGATTCTTCAGTTAAGAGCGCCTCTATCAGCTCTACCAAGCTGTCGCTGCCACAACTGCATCGTTCAGGCTGGTTCGTTCCGTCCCTACCGATGCCGCCGTTGAGAGTTTTTTTACGAGTTCCTCATTGCTCAACAAACCTGCATCAGTAGCCAACTTTTCAATGTCCACATTTTTGCTTTGTTGTGCAAGGTAAAGCTGAATAAATTTCTCAGTGTTGGTGGCACGGAGTTGGTTTTGTTGGCGTAGAAGCCCTAACCAGTAAGCGTTTTCAAGGAAGGCAGCGTCCAAGCGACCTTTATCAAAAGTTAGTTGAGAGAGAGTTTCTAAGGCACCTTGGCTAATATTCAGTCCAGTTTCTTTAGCTAACTGCAACCCCTGATTGGTGATAACGCTCATTGCACCCACAGGCGGTGTGTAAGTTTGATGTCCGTTTCCGTTGTGGGGTTCCTGTGCTTCCGGTAATGCCGTTAGAGACGTGGCAAATACTGTTACGTGGTTTTTTACAGTCTCGACTTCTGCGTCTGTCAATTCTTCCGCTTCAGGGTCAATAGCCAAGTCTAGAAGCAGAGCGTCGAAATCATCGGCATTGGTGAATCCGAATTTATCCATTACTTGTGTCTTGTTCATGACGCTTGTCTCTCCTGTTTGCGTAGTTCAAAGAATGTGCGGTAACTGAAATCGTAAGGGTGAGCATTGACGTAGCTCTCGATTAGAGATTCGTCTCGATAGATTCTGTAAAGCTCTTTAAGTCTGGTCAGTACCCAGAATCGATATGGGTTTAACGGTGCTTGTTCCTTAGCCCCTGATCGCTCGAAGTGTTCCTGGTAATTGTCAATGTGTTTTCGAGCAAAGTCGTCCCATTTTGTCACAGTGTTACGGTGGACTCCGAGGAATCGAGCCGCTTCACCCTTGCGAACGGGGATATCAAGGAATTGACCGCACCGCCTGACCTTCATTGCTGAAGGGGTTGACATGGTTGCGTATGCGTTCTGTTGTGCAAAAAATCTGGCTGTGCAAGCGAACGTGAACTGATCAGTGCAGCTTTACTTGCTTAGTCCCCAGAACTGAAACTGGATAACCGTTTTAGAGGTTTTACCTGGTCAGACTGTGCGAGGTTCGTGCTGCACTGTTCGCTTCACTTCTTTTGCCTGCTATGATTAGGCTAACACAGATTTATATAAATAAATTTTTAAATTATAGAATTGTCATTCAAGGGAAGTGAGACAATGGATGAAAGTACAGAAATGTCTGACTCAATGGCTGAAAGATTCACCCTGACCTACTACTATGTCTCGCCTCAAGACTCTAAAAGGATTGAGGACTTTAAGAATTGCTCAGGGGATTCAGAAAAAACCTTGATCACGCAATATGTAAGAGGATGGCTCAGCAGAAACAGGGATTATTACTTAAACTTGGCTCGAATGGATGCTGAGGCTAGAGGCATATCTTTTAGGAAGTGGGGCGAAACTGTTGTCAGAGAAGGGATTGAGGCTCTGCCCGACTACCAACAGGAGATAAAAGACATCCCGCCCAATCCTCTGCGGGACGTTGCGCTATCTCCAGATGTCATCAGGAAAGGGATAAATTACATTGGGCTAGGCTCTCAAAACCTAGCCTTACTTAGAGTGGGCATTCTCTATGACCGAGATAATGCCATTGGTTTTGTATCCCGAATCGTGAAAGAGCATCTAGCTCGAAACTGGGACAAGCTTTACGCTCCTCAAGTAGAAGCTGAAAACTTTGAAAACTGGAAGTAATAACTATGACCACAGCAATTAATACAGAACTCAACCTAGATCGTGTAAACAAGGCTGTTAGCGCGATCTTGATAGTACTGGGAGAACCTGAATCCGATTTACACCACGAAGCTCTTTCAGCTTTTCACAAAGGCGATTATCAGGTTGTGAAGCGGTTGGCAGCCACTAACCTCTCTGATTACTACTGCAAAGCTCTGGGTTATTTAGGGGGAGCATTGAAACTTACCCCAAACACAGACACTATTCTTGCCGAATCGGCGAGAGCAGCGGCTGACTTTGTACGTGAAAAAACATTAATTCGACTAGGTACTGACATTGCTACAGCATTAGCAGATTGAATTTGGTATCCTATGAAGCGGCTGGTAACTATAGATAGTTACCAGTCGGTGTGACAAAGAGCAATGATCTAAACGCGATCGCACAGTTGCCACTCCTTGAAATGAAAGCCATACCCATTTGCTGATGAGTATTTGTTTAGCAAGTTTGTCCTCTCAAGGACGAATCATATTAAGATCCCTATAGATCAATAGATCATCTGAACTGTTTATGTTTCCAATAAAAATCCCGCCTTGAGAGCGGGACACAATTCAACAAATTTAATTTTCCCCTACCACTCACCTTTTCCGAGTTTGCGAGGCTTAGTAAAAGGTGGTGCAGGAAGGCATGAGTTACTTTTTTCATACTCTGATGCCGCTTTGTAGCAGAGCAAATTTTTCCTGCTCAATTTTAGCAAATTCGAGCAGATTTGCTTACTCGCCTAGTAATCAGGGTAAGTCGTGAAATCGGAAGCCCGACAATTTTTCACAACTTTTCACAACTTTTCATAACTTCCACTAATTGTACACTCACTCAATCAGAAAGATGACTTTCTGCCTTCCTCCAGCGTAGGGGTGTCAACCCACACCACGCGAGAACCAAATGTCACTAGCACCAGAATCAACTTTCGATATTCGCAATTTTGCGCACCATCTCACCCACGCCAAAGAAGGACGATATAACTGCCCCAACTGTGGCAAGCCCAAGCTCTCCATTGAGCAAGTTTCGGGCAAATATCAGTGCTGGGGCTGCCATGATGCCGAGGAAATCGCCCGAATTCTGACCTCTCCAGAACGGGAAGAACGGCGGCGGCAGAAGGAATCAGAGCGGATTGCTAACAGCAAGTCACCCCAGGAGCGGGAAGCCGAATGGGTAACAGGCAGCGGGGTAGCCCCAGAAATTACTGCAAAAAATATTCGTCAGATCGATCACGCTCCAGCGATCGCGCATTTACTTAAGTGGAATTGGTACGGTCACACGGGCGGCTGGTACGTTTCTAGCTGTGACCCTAAAACCGGAATGTGCGGTAAGTCCGGGCAGTTTAAGCCTGATGCTGCGATCCAGTTTCCCGATAAAGACGAGCCACAGAAATATCTGAGCTTCCCCAAGGGTGGGAAGTCATCAGCCGTTTATCTGACCTTGACACTCAACTACTGGCATCAGATTAGCTCCCGGTTTGGCGTCCCGGTGAGGGAAGATGACATCAAACAAGAGCGCGACGACCTGGGCTTTTGGCTATGGGTTTTAAACCATCCCGAACTTCCGATTGTTCTTACCGAGGGCGCGAAGAAGGCGGCTTGCCTATTGTCTCACGGTTGGATTGCCATCTCTATCTCTGGCGTGTGGATGGGTCAGGAGGGCAAGGGGACAAAACTACACCCAACAATAAGCCCGTTCATCGTGCCGGGGCGTCCGACCTATCTTGCCTTTGATGCCGACATTATTACTAAGGAGAATGTCAGCGCGGCCCTGCGCCAGCTTGGGCGTCTGATTAAAAAGGAACGTGCTGAAGTCTTTGTAACTCTCTGGCACCTCGACCAAGGCAAAGGCGTCGATGATCTGATTGTGGCAGAAGGTGCAACCGCCTTTGAGCAAGCCTTTGATGAAGCACTTCCGTACAGCCAGTGGCTGAAGTCTTTACAGCTAGACAACAACGGTGGATTCGGCGGTGGCGGCGGTTTTGGAGGCAACGGTGGCGGCGGTTTTGGAGGCAACGGTGGCGGCGACGATTCTGGTTCAACACCCGATAAAAGCAATCCAGAATGGTTTTACGAACGCATTTCCAAACACTTAGGCTTGACCTTTGAAAACTGCGTCACTGCCCAAACCTTTGATGGCTGGGTTTACCGTCGCGAGTTTGGGGCAACACAGGGAGACTGGCGCGTAATTGACTCCGCTTTTTATCAGTGGCTTGAACACCTGGGCTATTGGCAGCACCAACCCGACACTAAAATCAATGCCCAAATCGCTGACGCTGGGGAAAAAGCTTTCAAATTGAAGCACTCTAAGGAGTTTGGTTGGCAAGTCGTCAAACCCTATGAAACCAATAGTCACAAGGAGTCAGCCTTCAAGTACGTCCGCAGCCGTCTCGATCGCGAAGAGTCGCTTCCATCTAATACGCACCTCGTCGCTTTCAAAAACTGTGTTGTAGATATGCGGACGGGGAAAACTTTGCCCCACAGCAAGGAGTATTTTCTTACCAGCACCATTCCCTATGATTACTCCCCTGGAAAAGAATGCCCAGACGTTTTCCGTTCCTTCATCACTGAATCGTTTGGTGAGGATATGCTTCCTATCATCCGGGCGTTCACTTCGATGTTCTTAGACCCGACAGCTCCCTACGGACGTTTCCCCCATATAATTGGTCAATCCGGTGGTGGTAAGGGGACTCTGGGGCGATTCTGGAGTAGTTTGTTTGGTGTCGATGGCTCCAGTGAAGGAGATTTTCCAGATATCAGCACACCTGAAGGACGGCATCAAAATCTATCTGGTAAGCGAATTTTTGCGGTTCCGGATACAGGTGGATATGTGCGAGGCACCAGGGCGTTTTATGAGCTGGTCGATAACGGCAAGTTGAATGGGCGTGCATTATTTAATCCAGTTGGATACTCCAAGGTTTGGAACATCCGCTTCTGGGTTGCCAGCGTGGACCACCTGCAAATCGAAAACGCCGGTGATGGATGGGCAAGACGCGCTTACCCGATTCCGGTACTAGCCCGCTCACAAAGACCCGACCCAGATCTAAAGCTTAAGCTTGATGCGGTCAAGGCTGATATCATCTCCTGGGCGTTAGCGATGGCTCGAGAGGAACGCGATCGCATTCTACTGTCCGAGCCAGAAAATGAGAGAGTCGTGAATCTCCGCCTTGATGCCGCTCTCTACGGTGACAGCACCAAGAGCTTCGTAGACAACTGCCTGCGGCCTACTCTTGAACCCGGATTCATGCCCCATCATTTGCTGCACACGGTGTATACCGCCTACTGCAAAGAGCATGGCTACACGCCCCTGGGGATGAGTAAGTTTATCAGCCATCTGAGAACAGTACTGCCTCATAACTTTGTTGAGCGTCGCTGGTCTCCCATGTCAGAAGGGAAACGAGAGCGGGTACCAGCTCACTGGGAATATGTTACTACCGTGCCTGGAGCTTTTGTCAGCCTTAAACCTCAGGATGCATTCCGTGGCAGTGGGGAAAATGCTCCACCTCCTACAGATCCCATCTGGGTCTGTCGTAAGTCCAAGTGTGAGGAGGGTGGCTTGATGGAGTTTTCTGACTTCTGGAACCCACCCTCCCCCCCAGATGATGACGGAGGGGATGGAGGTAGCGGTGATAACAATCCACCTTCATCCCCTATACCTCCTCAACCTGGTTTGGGTGTCCAGGGTGGATCAAAAAATTCCGTGGTAAGCAATTGTACTCCGGACAGGCTGGAACAACGTGAAATCAAGGGTGTCCAGGGTGGATCAACTGTCCAACCCAAAGATTTTATTAAAGAAAAATCAACGGTCGCAGTACTTGAAAAAATTACTCCTGAAATTTCTTCAACCTCTATTTCCTCTGGTGGACAGAGCCTGGACACCCTGGACAAAAAACCAGAACAGGTAATTCTAGAGCCGAAATCTCATACTGAACCGCAGTTCAAAGCACACGTCGGACTTCAATGGAGCGAACCTTCATTGGGTGACGGGGTTGACTACTCGACTTTCCCCCATCGAAGAAGCGACAATCTCCAAGCAAAGATTAAGCTAGCCCACAGGATTAAGCAGCAGCTTCTGGCGGCTAACAATAAGGATGAGCTGGCTGCTGCCAAAGGGGAGCACGGAGAAAATCAAGTCAACTGGGTGCGGTCTACCCTCCTGACCAAATCTGAACAAGAAAAGGTTCAGTCAACAGCCCAGACTGAACAGCTCAATTTGCTTGAGCAAAGCAATAGCCGCGAAGATTCTCCCCAGCCAAATGACCCTTGGCTAGAACGAGAGAATCTTGCAGGCATGGCACAAAGCTTAGATAGTTGTTCGGATCGAGAGATGTTGGCTGAGTTACGGCTCTGTTGGCCGCCTTACGCCATGAATTTAGCCTGCAAATTACTTTCTGCCGAGAAACACGCCCAGATCAAGCGGTGGGTACTGGAGCTGAATCAATTGGTAGGGGGTGATTGATTGCTCCCGACTCGAAGCTGGGCTTTCGCTGGGGGTGAACCATCCGCGATCGCTTTTCTATCCAGCTCGCGGAGAGGGTTAACTAAGCTCAAGAGATTTCCCCCGTTGTGGAGAGGATGGGGGCTTCAGCTGATTCGGCGGCGACCGACGAAGTTCATATTTGGCAAAGGCTTCTATGTCTTCTTTTGAGATTTGTCCCACTTCGAGGAGCTTCCTTGACTGGTATCTGAAGAGTATTCCTCTTTCTATATGACCCACACTGAAGAGGTCTTTTGAGGAGTTGTACGCGAATGCGTACTCTTTATCTTCATAAACCCAACTGCCAGGGTCGATTTCCTTGGTATTCCGAAGACCTTTAGCCCGTTGGAAAACCAGCCAGAGAGTTAAGTAATTCTCATCGGCTATCTGTTGGAGGGCATATGAAGTGTGCTCAACAACAGGTGAAATCAGCTCACTTTTGTCAGAAGGTTCTGTTTCATCCACTTCATGGGTCAAATGATTTGGAGACGAGTTTGCTGTGGAGACTTCAATTGGGAGCGATTCTTTAACCTTGTGTTGGGGCGGCTGATGGGGAAGTTCTGGCAAGAGTTCTGGCAGGAGTTCTGAAAAAGTCTCATGAAGTTGCACCACTTCACCCGATAACGCTGCAAAGAGTGCTGGATTATCACGCTGTGCAAGGTAGGAGACACCACGCTTTCTTAGAAGCCCCGGAAAACTATAAGCCGAGCCGATTTTATTACCTGCGACTTTCACCCCATCTAACTCAAACGCTATCGCTTCTTTGAACAAACCCTTGGTGCTAAATTGGGGATGAATAATTACGCCATTACGCTGCAACCGACCAATTAGTTCAGTGACAGTCGGATGAGATGCTGTCGCCTCATCGATTAGAGCAGCCAGTTGCTGTTTGATTGGGGGTTTGCAGCTCGAATGGTGTTTCTGCTTACGGGAAAGTGCGCGTCGGTCAGCAACAGTTGTCGAAATGCCTTTTTCCTCAACTTTTTGGGCAACCCGCTCGTTGCTGCAAGGTGTAGCCTCTAAACCAAACTCTTTCTCTAGCTGCCGTACTATCACTTCGCTGCGGCGGTAATCCCACGAATCGGAGACAACCGACCCATCCATCCTGATGCGGCTGGCAATAATATGGATGTGTTCGTGAAGAGTGTCGTGGTGACGAGCAATTAAGTACTGACTGCATGATAATCCCTCGCCCAGGAACTCCATTCCTTTTAGCCAGCGGTGAGCGATCGCTGCATACTGTTCATCCTCCAAGTGTTCGTGGTATTCCCCATGGGAGTGGTCAGCGCGACGATGGGGAATAGATATGATGATATGCCCACAGGCTCGTTTCAGGTTGGGTCTGTGTCGTCGCGCTGCTGCCAACTCTGCCGCTAACTGTCGGGGTGTCTCTCCACCCATATTTGTGTCGATAATAGTAGACTTTTCCTTCCCCAGGACGTACAAGAGCGTACTGCGGAAGCTGGCGTTCTTCTTCTGGTTGACAATCAAGCTGTTTCATCCTCCGAAAAAGCGAATGCACCCACTAGGTTGATTTGAGTTTGTCGGACAAAGCCAATCGTAAGCAGCAGCATGTCAGTCAAAATTGGGAGTTTTTTAGCTAACTGTTTCAGATTGACATTGATAGAACCCAATTCCTTATAAAGCTTCCAGTTGATGACAGGAGGCGGCGGGAGTCGTGTCACCTGAATACGCAGTGCTGCCCTCCTGATAAACTGCGGGATAGTTACTTTGGCTTTTCGTGCTTTTTGCTTTATCGTCTCGTACTCGTCTGGTGCCAGTCTGACACTGAGCCTGCGCTCTGATTGACTCTTATCGATTTTTCTGGATTCTATTGGCAAGCGCTTTAAGTCGGCTGTTTCTAACTCTGTGTGGATTTGAAAAAGTAGTAAGGACAGCCTTGAATTGAGTTGTTTGACTTTATCTATATATCTGCTTGGGTCAATATCGACATTGACCGCAGTATTGACTTTATGAGTTACCTGATTCAGGTCAATACCAAGTGAGTTTAATTCTTTATAGAGCTGCTCATCGAGTAATGGCGGTTCGCTCCGACGTTCCACTTTTCGGGTTAGCGCACGGAAGCGGATTAGTTCGCTAACGCTGATATTACTGTCATAAGCATTACGCTGGAGTTGCCCATACTCCTCAAACGAAAAGGCTACAGGTTGTCTTATGCTGCGTACTACATTATCTCGGCGCTGAGTTGGTCTGGGCATGAACTTGTAGTAAAATGTAATTCATGATAATACAAGTGAAAAAATGCTCATCCGCTCTTACCCTCCGTAGGAGCCAGCCGTCGCCGTCGCCCCAAAGGGGCGTTAGGCGCGTAGCGCATATAGGCGAACATGGCTGGCGTATCACCGGGTGGGGCGGATATCGGGGCTGACTGACTCTAATGTAGTGCGGGAATTGGGGATTGCGGCAGCCAGAGCTACCAATTCCTCCCAAAAACCCCCTTGAGACAGAAGTTGAAAAACTGTCCTCTAACTCAAGGACTATTTCTAGAGAGAAATCTCAAATCTTGGGCGAGTTTGTTATCAAAAGTTTATAGGGAATGAGCCTTATTTCAGCGGTTATGTTGCAACAAGCTTCCCTGATAAGTCTCCTAGTACTTGAGCTGGTCTGGAGACTATTTGGAGACTATTTGGAGACTATTTGGAGATAGCTTAATGAGAAAACTTCTTAACCCGAATCACCTAAAAATAGATACTTTGCGATAAAACAATTTAATTAGCTTCACGCTTGTCTCTGGAATGTCTCCATTACGCTCTGGAATGTCTCCTTTTTCTCTCCGTTCCATTTAAGTCCACTCTGGAATGTTTTAATATACCATGACCAATTCAGATAACAGTTTAAAAAAGCGCAGCATTGTGTTTCGGTTCCAACCGATGGACGAAACACCGGACAGTATTTTGCTTGACTATCTTAAATCGACTGATGCTCCCAACGAATTAGCACTTAGGGCAATGAGAATGTGCTGGCTCGCTTATGCCTATCAACACAGCGGCACTAAGAAAGGTCAGCAACTTAAAAAAGTTGCACAGGAGATGATTTGGGTTTTGGAAGGTCACATTGAGGAACTACGGGCTGCCTTTGGCGTTGAGCGCCCTCAACCTCCAACTTATGCCTATCCAACAAATCAGCCTGCCGCTGAAACAAAGTCTTCTTTAAAGGAGGATGAAGAGGAACTAGAAATTCCCGAAGGGTATGCTAACGTGGTGGGATTGCACTTCAACACGGCTGGCTTGTAGGAAGTGATGCGTACACATTGCGTTACACCTCAAGAACTTGGGTCTGCCGATGCAGCCGATGAACCAGTTTTTCAAGAAACCTACTGGAAATTACCATCAATAACTCGCGGCAATCGGAAAACATGACAAAGCATTCCGGTATTTTTTAGCGTGGAAAAGCCCTCTTCCCCCAGTTCTGTCAAGAGTTTTCATTCCGGCAAATTTTAGACATCGCAGTTGTTAGAGCGGCGCTTGCCTCCACCCCTCTTCACGACGCATAATTGCTGCTATGTGTCAGCTGAAACGCGCTCGCCACTCTTATCAACGAAAGGGCAGGGGTTCCAGGGTTGATTACACTTTAGCCGCCATTAGTGTAATAGCTTCAGTACCGTGATTTTTGTGTCCCAACTAGACATCTCTTCCAAGTGGGACAAAGAAAGGGGAACAATTTGCACTTGCTTATTCGGCGCTGAGAGGACAGATAGTTTCGGCTGTAAATGGGACAGACAAGGATACAGTCAAGCTGGGGGAATAAAGACCCTAACCTCTGTCTTCTGAGAAACATCATATTGACTACATCTTGTCAAGGCGGCGGCGACGTTGATTTTTCGCCTGAGGTGCTGGGATAGTACCAGTTGCTAACCGAGTAGATTGTCCCAGATCAGCAAGTGAAAACTGACACCATCTTTTACAGCCTGTTTCAGGCATTTCCTGGGATTTTTTTTGAACTGATTGACCGTTCTCCAGAGGAAGCAGCTACCTATGAATTCACCTCCCGCGAGGTCAAGCAACTTGCCTTTCGCCTCGATGGTTTGTTCTTACCCACTACTGAAGACC
>DATNQP010000272.1:0-6901 GCA_036703965.1 Leptolyngbyaceae cyanobacterium | reverse complement strand
TTAAACACCACAATAATGCCATTACGGATGAAAAAGCCCTGTTTCTCGCGCTCTGCTTCCTGCACTCGGTCCTTATTGATAATTTGAACATTACGACCAATCCGAGCGTTTTTATCAATAATGGCGCGGCGAATTGTAGTGTCTGCACCAATTCCCAAAGGAACGCCATATTTCTGTTCGCCGGAGTGGCGTTCTGCAAATGGCTCGTAGAAGTCCGCCCCCATAACGAGTGTATCCTCAATCACACAGCCAGCTTCAACGCGGCTGCGAATTCCTAAAATGGAATGATTAATTCGACACTCTTTGAGAATGCAGCCTTCCCCAATCATCGATTCTGTGACCTGAGCGTTCAGGAGTTTCGTTGGCGGCAAGTAACGGGCACGAGTATAAATGGGCGCTTTTTCGTCATAGAAGCTGAAAGGTGGCTCCGGCTGCTGCGTCAGTGCCAAATTTGCATCATAGAACGCTTCAATCGTTCCAATATCTTCCCAGTACCCATTAAACAGATAAGCCTGAACGTTATAGTCCTTCGATGACGCCGGAATAATTTCTTTACCAAAATCAGTTTGATCTGGAGATTTATTCAACAAATCGATCAAAACATCTTTTTTAAAGACATAAATTCCCATTGAGGCGATGTAGGGTGTCTGCTTCGCCTGCTCGGCATCTAAACCCAAGATGGTTGTATCCACCTGCATTTTTTTCAGAGCAGCCCCTTTCGGCTTTTCGCTAAAGTCAACGACTCGACCGCTCTTATCGGTTTTCATTAAACCAAAATCCGATGCCCGCTTTTCATCAATTGGCACAACGGAAAGCGTAATATCTGCTCCGGTTTCACGGTGGCGTTGCACGAACTCGCGGTAGTCCATCCGGTAGAGATGGTCTCCTGATAAAATCAGATACTCATCAGCCTCCCACTCTTGCAACAGCCAAATATATTGGCGAACCGCATCAGCAGTACCTTGAAACCAACTGGGATTATCAGATGTCTGCTGGGCAGCTAGCACCTCGACAAACCCTTCTGTAAAGCCAGAGAAGTTGTAGGTACGGGCAATATGGCGATTCAGGGAGGCTGAGTTGAATTGAGTGAGAACGTAAATCTTGAAAATTTCTGAGTTGATACAGTTACTGACGGGAATATCAATTAGGCGGTACTTTCCCGCTAGGGGCACTGCGGGTTTAGCTCGCAGCTTGGTCAGTGGGTAAAGACGAGTACCAGCGCCCCCGCCAAGAATGATGCCTAAAACTTTCTTCACAAAGAACCTCTCAACTACAGATACATTTTTAAACTTAGTGTCTGATGGTGGGTTACAGATCGCAAGGGGGAAGGAGGAAATTAAAAATTATCAGTGATTCCAAAACTCTCAACTTTTAACTTTATGCTTACGGGATTGCCATCTCCATTAAAATTATCTGAGCGCATTGCTCTTTACCGTTGTCAGCTGGCTGACGTTTGATATATTGACCATCGGGTTGTAAATCCCAAGCTTGCCGATTATCTGCCAGCATCACAGCTAAGATTTCTTGCAAGTCTTTGATCAGGTCTGGGTCTTCAACTGGCACAACTGCTTCGACACGCCGATCTAGATTACGGGTCATCCAATCGGCACTACCGATATAAACTTCCTCCTTCCCATGGTTGTGGAAGTAGTAAATCCGCGAGTGTTCTAAATAGCGACCGACGATACTGATAACGCGGATATTTTCACTGATGCCTTTAAGTCCGGGACGCAGACAGCACATTCCGCGTATGATGAGGTCAATTTGAACACCTGCTTGAGAGGCTTCATAGAGCGTGGCAATGATTTGGGAGTCAACTAAGGCGTTCATTTTCGCGACGATGCGACCGCTAAAGCCTTTGCGACAGTGATCGATTTCGCGGCGAATTAGAGCATAGAAGCGATCGCGTAAATTAACTGGCGCAACCAACAACTTACGATAAGCTCGTTGCCGAGAGTAACCTGTTAAGTAATTAAACAAATCCGTTAAATCTGCCCCCAAATCTTCGCGGCAACTCAATAGCCCCAAGTCTGTATAAATTCGGGCGGTTTTCGGATTGTAATTGCCAGTGCCGATGTGGACGTAACGACGCATGCGATCGTCTTCTCGTCGCACCACTAGTACTACTTTCGTATGGGTTTTTAGACCCACCAAACCATATACTACATGAACACCAGCTTGTTCTAGCTTTCGCGCCCAGTTAATATTATTCTTCTCATCGAAGCGGGCTTTGAGTTCCACCAGTACCGCCACTTGCTTGCCATTTTCTGCCGCCGAAATCAAAGCGTTGACAATGGGCGAGTCACCCGATGTCCGGTACAGCGTCATTTTAATTGCCAGAACCTGTGGGTCATTGGCAGCCTCGGTAATAAACCGCAACACTGTGGCTACAAACGACTGATAAGGATGATGTACTAATAAATCCGAGTTGCGAATCGCGCTAAAAAAATCTTCGACTTCCTCCCCTCCTGAGGACGACAAGAGACGTGTTGGCACTTGCGGCGTCCATCGTGGGTCTTTCAGTTCCGGGAGAGGCAATGCCATAAAACTCATTAAATCTCCCAGTCCCAACAACCCTTCTACCTCGTAAACATCACTGTCCTTGAGTTCCATCTCCTCTATCAGCATCGCCCGCACCGCTTCGGGTATCGCCGCTTGAATTTCCAGCCGCACCACTGAACCCCCAAGACGCCGTTTGCGAAGTTCCTGCTCAATCGCTAGCAGTAGGTCATCGGCTTCGTCTTCCTCTACTTCTAAATCGGCATTCCGGGTGATTCGGAATAGATAATACTCCTGAATATTCATCCCCGGAAACAGAAACTCTAGATTATGAGCAATCACTTGCTCTAGGGGAATGCCTGTCCAAACGACGGCGTGTTTTTTTGAGCGCTGCCGCAACTCTTCCGGAAGAGGCACAAACCGAGGCAAGACGCCAGGTACTTTCACCCGCGCAAACAATTCTTCTTTTGTATCTGGGTCTTTTACAACGACTGCCAGATTCAGGCTGAGGTTCGAAATATGGGGAAAGGGATGGCTGGGGTCAACGGCTAAGGGAGTCAGGACAGGAAAAATCTGCTCCTCAAAGTAGTTTTGCAAGTAAACCCGCTGTTCCTGGTTTAAGTCCATGTAATCCAGAAGGTAAATGCCCTCTCGTGCTAGCTGAGGTCGCAATACCTTCTCAAAATGCTGATGCTGTTCAACAACCGTTGGCAGCAGCCGTTGGCTGATTATATCCAGCTGTTCGCTAGGCGTCAGCCCATCAGGTGTTAACTTACGGACATTGGCGGCAACCTGCTGCTTCAGCGCGGCGATGCGCACCATAAAAAATTCATCCAGGTTGGAGCTAAAAATTCCCAGGAACTTGAGGCGTTCTAGGAGGGGCGTCCGGGGATCTGTCGCTTCATGTAAGACACGCTTATTAAACTCCAACCAGCTAAGTTCGCGGTTGAAGTAATACTGCGGGTCATTTAAGCTAACTTCCGTGACAGTTGTTTTCGATTTAGACATAATTTTGAGTTGGCACTGTCCCGTCCCTGGTTAATTTCTTACAATGTCAGCCTGTGGCTGCCTGCTGATGCGCTAAAACACTTCAACGGATAGCGTTTCACAATAGCCACTAATGTGCAGCCTTAATTGTGACTTTATCCTACCCCGACCCTAAGCCTCTAGAACCTATCCCTAGACAGGAAAGTTAAGCTGTATGCTCCTTAATAAAGCAAAGACAGGGTTAAGATGACGCAACTTAGAATAATTTCGCAAAACTAGATCCATGGGATGCTCCTTGGGAGATTACCGTTTCTGAGACATGACCTGGACTGAGCTGACGGGAGAAACGGCTTGGTTTCCTTGTGGTTAAGCTATTTTCTCCCCCACATTGTTACAAGTCATGGCTGCCTGCAAATTAAAGGGAAAACGTTCTACCCCTTGAGTCAAATTTCTGTTCGTTCAGGTGGGCGGCGAGAGAACCCTTTGAATTTGAATGGGTAGCTAGAGTGAACGCTCTGGTGCGGCGTAACTCCTAAAGGCAATCGAATGATGAACGTGCTACCTTTGCCTAATTCACTCTGCACTTGTAGGTTACCCTGGTGTGCCTCAACAATTGCTTTTGCGATCGCTAACCCCAATCCCGACCCACCTGTGTTACGGGAGCGATCGCTATTCACTCGATAAAAGCGATCGAAAATCTGCGTTTGCTCTTCAGGTGCAATGCCAATACCTGTATCCTGGATGTGAATCAAAGCTCGATCGTCGCTGCACTCTAAGACAACTGTTACCTGACCCCCGGCAGGAGTGTATTGAATGGCATTGACGATTAAGTTAGAAACCAGACGATAAAGCTGCTCTTCATCACCGACAACATTTAGTGGATTATTTCCCCGTACCGAAGAAGTTAGCGTCACCGATTTGGAGAGTGCCAACGCTGCAAATTCCTCTTCTAAATCGCTGACAATATCATTCAGGCAACTCATCTGGCGTCGCCGTGGCACGGCTTGTTGCTCCAGACGAGCCAAGAGCAGCAAATCGGCAACTAGCTGAATCAGCCGCCGATTCTGACGCCCTATCGTGTCTAGGATGTCCTGCACCTCTTTTTCATCCAACTGAGGCACCGAACGCGCTGATTCCACCGTCGCCTGTGTCGCCGCTAAAGGTGTCCGCAACTCGTGAGCAGCATCCGCTGTAAACTGTTGGATCTGCTTGTAGGATTGGTAAATGGGTTGCATTGCTAACCCGGCTAACCACCAGCTGGAGACGCCTACCAGAATCAATGTAGTTGGCAATCCCAACATCAAAATCCATTTCACATTATTGAGGTAGTCGTTGAAGTCTTTGAGACTCCGCCCGACTTGAAAGTATCCCCAATCGCGATCGTTTCGGGTATGCAGCGATAGGGAAATTTGGTGATAAACGTTGCCTTTGCCATCTTTTAGGGTTTGCCAACGTTCCTTGTTTAACACTTGGGGGAGTCCCTCTGGATGAACACCCGCTATGGCAATCAATTGTCCTGAAGTATCAAAGAAACGGACATAGTAGTTGCCTTGGTTAACTGCGCTGAGAACGTGGCGAGAGGAACTCAAGTGTTCTGTCATACAGCTAGCTTCTTGATGACAAAGATTCGGTACAAGCTCCTCTACAATCGGCTCCAAGCGTCCGGGTTGGTTCAATTTCAGTTCAATACTGTCATGCAGCGTCCCGGCTACAGACTCCAATTCGCGGTCTACGGCTACCCGATGGGCATGCGCGATCGCTTCGTAGACACCGAGTCCAGACACGCTCAAAATGAAACCCATGACTCCTGCATACCAGAGAGCCAATCGCCAGCGAGTTCGGTTAAATAGTTTATTTTGATTCATGAGTTGGATTGAAGCGATACCCCATGCCATGTAACGTTTCAATCAAATCAGGGCAGCCAAAAGACGCCAGCTTGCGTCGCAACAGACGCACTTGAGCCGCCACCACATTACTAATCGGTTCTGCACCCACTTCCCAGAGGTGGTTGCGAATCTGGTCACTGCTAAGAATGTAGTTGGGGTGTTTCATAAAGTATTCCAGCAGCTGGAATTCCTTAGTGGTTAGGGGAATAACCTGCTTTTCGCTTAAGGTGTTTTGAAAACAAACGGTGCGGGTGCTGTAATCTAAGGTGAGGCTGCCAACCGTCAGTTGTTGGGGTTGGAGTTGGGGCGATCGCCTCTGCAATGCTCGCAACCGTGCCAGCAACTCCTCCATACCAAACGGTTTCACCAGATAATCATCCGCGCCAGCATCTAACCCAGCTACCTTATCTTCCATTTGGTCTTTGGCTGTGAGCATTAAGATGGGCAGAGGACTTTGTTGCGATCGCAGTCTATGCAGCAGTTCTAATCCTGACAATCCTGGCAGTAACCAATCAAAGATAGCCAGTGTATATTGCGTTTGTTGGTCTTCCAGATAGTTCCAGGCTTCAGTACCATCTTGAACCCAGTCAACCACATACTTTGCATGGTTCAAGATTCGCTTGATAGCAGCGCCTAAATCTGGCTCATCTTCGACTAACAGAACTCTCATGATTTCAATCCATTAACAGTTCTTCACCTTTTATCCGTTAACATCCCTTGCCTTCTCCAACAGAGAGAATTTATTGACTGAAATTAAAACGACCGTCTACCTTTTTTCCATCCATATCCGAAGTAACTTTCACCTGATACTGACCCGCTGCTTTTTCTGGCAGCAGAGCAGCGTAGTGTTTACCCGCAGCATCATAAGGAAGGTCTAAAGTTTTCTGTGTTCCATCGGGCAACTGAACTTGAGCCGTTACTTTTGCGTTCGGTATGGCTTCATGATTGTCCCCTTTTTGCAAATAAAAATCTAAATGAGTTCCGTTATTTTCCTTCACGGGGACAAACTCTAAGTGGTAGGCACCAGACTCGACAACTTGACCGCCTTTTAAAGGTTTTGCAGCATGACCGGACGACTCAGTTTTAGTTGCATCAGTCGGTTGTACAGTTGATTCGGCTGGTTTGGCACTTGTCTGGCTGCTAGCTGAGTTTGTGGTTTGGTTGTTGTTACCACAGGCTCCGAGGAAAATCAAACTTACACTACCTAGAACCATCAACAGAGACTGGATAGATTTCATAGTTTTAGCTCCTAACATGAAAAATTGTTTGCTCTACAAAATTTTATAAATCAACATCAATTAAAAACAAACATCTCACCAATAATGGTAATAAAATCATTGATAATTGATAGCTCCGACTCCCCTTCCGTTGTCAGAAACTGGCAGTGATTGCTTGGGGACTAAGAATTTCCTGAACTTGGCGTACAACGCAGGTAACACCATTAATGTTAATGCCGTAGAAGTAAACAACCCACCCAATACGACGATTGAAAGAGGTTGTAGGATTTCCTTCCCTGGCCCACCCTCTAG
>DATNQP010000271.1:0-3216 GCA_036703965.1 Leptolyngbyaceae cyanobacterium | reverse complement strand
AGCGATCGCGACATGGCTGGACTTTTGATCAGAAAGATGCTCAGATTATAGTCTTCGTTTCTAGTACAGAACGACAAGTCACTCAGAAGTCAGTTACAACTCAGGTTCGGCAAAATGATAATTGAAAGAAGAACACAGAAGTTCAGGAGTTCAGGAGTTCAGGAGAATCCTGAATCTTGGACTTGAGGTGTCTTTAAGTTCATGATATGAGCCATGCTAGGAAAGCCAGAGGTCTATACAAGCGCCTATGGCAGCTTGTACTGTTCATACTCATTACTTGTTGCATTGTTGTCACTGCCCCAATAGTTCGAGCGGATACCACGTTAACGAGTACAAACTTTGCCGTCGTCTATCAAGACGTTGATATAGTCAGACGTGCCTCTCAAAAGAGACTCGATGAGCAAGTGTTCAAGGCGCTGAGCAATCCGGATGTCCCCAATGACGTGCGTGCCGCAATTGTCAATGCGTTGGGTTGGTCTTTCACGGGTCAACAGAATGCCAAGGTGTATTTTGGATACATCGCCTCGACGTATCGCAAGAAACCCCCAGAGCTAACGATTGCAGAACTAACACCAGAGGAACTGTTTGCTCTCGGATACATGCTGGCTATGGACAACTACTCCACGCTAGAGCCGATGGGAGGGCTTGGGGAGGTGGCGCTGGCAGCTCCTCTCACTCTACTCGATGCCGCGCTCGGCAAGTCACCCAAGGATTTCTCTATAATCCTAATTCGTAGCCTTGTCCAGGCGAGAAAAGCACAAATAGCCCTCGACTGGTGTGCTGCCTACAAAATCGTCACGGGGGTCGTTATCGGTTTTCCGGGTCAACGCAATATGCGATCGCAGGCGGTCGAAATAGTGCTGAATTACATAACTTCCCATCAACAATACTGTAGGCGTACTTAGAATGAATGGCACCAAGTTAAGAGTGATTAGAACTAACCCTTCAAACAAGCTGACGGCTGACCGCACAAAGTCAACATGAAAACTATCAAAAATAAGAATTATTTAAAGTACCTGTTTTGGCTCGGTCCCATCCTGAGCCTTATGGGCATAACTGCTAGGGTTGTCGCCGAGAACTGGTCACCCATATCTTTAGCATTGCTGAGTGCTGGAGTTACAATTATCGGATTGTGGCTGGTGTTTTTAGGCACTTTTGCGCCAAGTTTTTGGGGAAGCCGCTCCACTCAGGTCGGGACGAATGCCATTATCGCTACTCTGGCAATGTTGGTGATTTTGGGGTTGATTAACTTTTTAGGGGTTCGCTATGGGGCACGAGTGGACTTAACGGAAAATCAGCTGTTTACTCTCTCGCCCCTATCGCAGCAGGTGGTGAAAAATTTGCAGCAGCCGGTAACCGTTTGGGTGTTTAACCCTAACCCCCACCCAACTGACCGAGAATTGCTAGAAAATTACCATCGCTATGGATCGAACTTTAAATTTCAGTTTGTTGACCCACAGCTCAAACCTGGACTAGCTCAGAAGTTTAATGTTCAGTCACCTGGAGAGGTTTATCTGGAATATGGCGCACAGCGACAGTTGTTGCAAACGGTCAATGATGCAGAGCGTCTTTCGGAAATCAAGTTGACCAATGGCATCGGACAACTGACGAGCGATCGCATTGACAAAGTTTACTTCCTTCAGGGTCATGGGGAACGTCCCCTAGAGCAGGTGGAAGGTGGACTCTCTCAAGCCGTAAGTGCCTTAAAAGAGAAAAACTTTACCGCCCAACCGCTCAACCTGGCTGACCGGTCAGAAGTTCCCAAAGATGCCTCACTTGTGGTTATCGCGGGTGCAAAACAGGCGCTATTTGAGGGAGAAGTTCAAGCTCTGAGGAATTATCTCTCAAGCGGCGGTAGTTTGCTGGTGATGGTAGACCCAGAAACCAATCCTGGGCTGGATAGCTTACTGACTGACTGGGGCGTCAAAGTAGATAGTCAAATCGCTATTGATGCCTCAGGTCAGGGGCGTTCCGTGGGTCTTGGTCCTGCGACGCCTTTAGTGACAAGCTACAGTAACCATCCCATTACAAAAGATTTTGGTAACGGATTTTCCTTCTATCCTTTAGCACGACCTGTGGAAGTAAAGGCAGTAGATGGCGTTCAGGAAACTCCCTTGGTGCGTACCAGTGAGCAGAGTTGGGGAGAGAGTACTCCCGAAAAGCAACCGCTACAGTTTGATCAACAAATCGATCGACCTGGTCCCCTAACCCTAGGTGTCGCATTGAGCCGCAAAGCGGAATCCTCGGCAGCGTCACCCATGATAGAAACTCGGCCTACAACCAGCCCTGAGGCGTCATCGACACCTTCTTCAACAGGGCAACCCCAAGCGTCGCCTTCAGCGGTCAATAAGGAAAATACCGATAAGAGGACATCTGAGTCACGATTAGTTGTCTATGGAAACTCCAGTTTTGCAACTGATGGTTGGTTTGAGCAGCAGCTGAATAGTGATGTGTTTCTCAACTCCATTGGCTGGTTAAGCAAGCGGGATGAGCAAACCCTTTCCATCCGCCCCAAAGAACAGAAAAATCGTCGCCTTAATCTGACACCGCTGCAAGCCGGAGCCTTGGGTTGGACGGCACTTGTCATCATCCCTTTGGTTGGATTTACAACAGCAGGGATGATATGGTGGCGACGCCGTTAAGGGTTGAACGTTATAAGGTTGAAAGTTGAACGTTAACTCAAACTTTCAACCTACTAACCTTCCAGCTTTCTGAAGCTGAAAATTAATACCTACAAACCTACAACCTGCTAATCTTCAACCTCATCTCAATGAAGCTACAGCGGACAACCCTGATTTTGCTAGCCTCAGCCCTATTACTGGGTGGTTTTGTTTATGTCTCTGAAATTCAGCGTACTCATGAACAGGAAGCGGCTAAAACAACAAAGCAGCCGATCTTTTCTTTTAAAGAAGACCAGATTCAGTCCTTGACGATTGACATCAATGGAGAGACTTTAGAATTTGAGCGCGTCACTGGGCAAAAACCCGGCTGGCGCATGAAGACGCCCAAAGATACCCCAGCTAGCGATGCTTCTGTCTCCTTCTTGTTGAACTTGCTAGTCGAGGGCAAAAGCGATCGCTCTTTCTCTATTCAAACTAACCAACTCCCAGAGTATGGCTTAGACAAACCCTTAGCAATTGTAAAAGTACAGCTAAAAAATCAGGAAACTCATCGACTGATCTTAGGTAAACCTGACTTTAATCGCAGTTTCTTGTA
>DATNQP010000270.1:0-4037 GCA_036703965.1 Leptolyngbyaceae cyanobacterium | reverse complement strand
TCCCATCAAACCTGCAACCAAACTGCCTCCTTCTAATCATGAATTTGCCGACGTAATTCACCGCCTAGAAGCAGGTGGTGCAATGCTACCGGATACGCCGGAAAATCTCATGCAAATTATCGGCATTTACAAAGCTTATGCGGTGCCGATGGATTTCTACTGGCGTGACCTTCTCTATATTGCTGAGCGTGTCTTTTTAGATCCGCTTCCCTTCTTTAAATACTTCCTACCCAAAGAGTATTTAGAATTGCATAATCATTACGCTGGAGATGATGCGGATTTGCGGATTTGGCGCGGGGAAGCGACTGCCCATCCTGAACTTTTAGCGTTCATGGAAAAAGGGGAAACCTTCAAAATGCCCAAGTTGTTTCACCACTTGTGGCATGACCGGGTCAATATGGAGTTTGCTGAAGCTTGTATGCGGGCGATGCTTTGGCATAGAGGGATGGGTGGACAATTCGACCCCTACCTAGACAGCGACGAATATAAAGCCAATGCAGATAGGGCGATTAAGGCTTACTTCAAGTACAATCCCGTGATGATGGGACTCTATAAGCTGTTTCCAGACATGTTTATAGAACAGTGCCGCCAGATGTCTTATTACAGTAACCTGGGCTTGTTCTGGGAAATTATGGCTCCTGTTTTCTTTGAAATGAGCGACCTCTATGACGAAGGGAAAATTACGAGCGTCCCCGAGGCGATGAACTTTCTTGTAAATGGGATTTTTGCGATCGCGGGTCGTCCCATCTACCACCACGTCTATATTAGGGGCGAATGCTACGAAATTATCCCGAAATCGAAAGGCTTCATGTGGTTGTATGAAGCGGCATTACCTTATGTGGAAGCTGTTTTCTATCGTACCGCTCCCTTCCGGGGTACGAAGTCTTACAATGCTCAGGCGAAGCAAGTTCCCGAAGATCAGAAAGATTTCCACTATGGAATTCTCTATGCCGATGTCTTCCCGGTGGGTACAGCAGGTATTCCTCCCACACTACTCATGCAGGATATGCTTCACTTCCTACCCCCCTATTTAGTGGATTACTACAGCAAACACTGCCGGGGTGAAGACGATATGCTGATTCAATTGGGTATTAGTTTTCAGCGATCGATGTATTGTGTCACGTCTGCTGTGATTCAAGCGTTGCGGACGGCACTTCTCTATCCTTTAGATGACCCGAATCCGAAGCACTTACAAGCAAATCGGGCTTTCTTTGAAGCTCAGATCGATCGATTTAAGCGTCCGGAGGCACGTTTGCGGGATATTCAGAGACAGGATTATCGGTAGGGAAGGCAGATCCCCCCATGCCCCTCCTTAAAAAGGGGGGCTTTGTTTTTTGGGGGGCGATCGATTTAACTTCAGTAGTGGGGTGGGCATTGCTCACCCTTCTTGCTGCTTCATCTTTATTCTTAAAGGCACTGCTTGCCTTGTCTTGAAATCTCTTTAAGACTCGAAAGAGTCATTATATAGCGTAGTAGTCGTCTAGAGCTACAACATCTAGTGTCTAGTCCAACCCAAATCTTGGTATTTCTTGCATTAATCTTGCAATATTGGTGCAAGAAAGCTAAACTAAAGTGCAAGATATGCAAGAATTTGCTGCAAGATGCAAAAGGATTTACTTATTTCACTGCTAAGAACCGAACTGGCTGAGAGACAGCAGGAGGCGGCAAGGCTCAGGAAAGTGGCTGAGGAGGCGGAAACTGAGGCAGTCCGCCTAGAGTCTTTGGCTGCAAGTATCAGAGCTACCCTAGAAGGAATAAGTGGTAAAGAAAGTAAAGAACAAGCGTTGACGCCTGACCCGTTTCGGCAGTTACCGACAAAACCCTCCACCAATGGAAATGGTTTTCTACTTAAAGGGAGTAGGGCAAGCCCTGAAATCGCTCTTGGAAGTGGTGCAGGTGAAAATCTTACTGAAAGGCAGGGTACAGGTTCAAACTCTGAACCTAAGCTGGAAACCTCTCGCAATCCCAAAGATTATCAGCGTCCTGAGTACAGGGGTCAACGAGGCTACATTCAGATAGCCAACAAAATCCTTGAAAAACACCCAGAGGGTTTACATATCGGTCAGCTAGTAGAACTCATCTTTGAATACCAATCTTCAGAGGAATTCACGAAAGCCAAAAGATGTCTGCAAGCGGAACTGATGCGAGGAGCTAAAGAGAATAGATTGGGAAAGGAAGGTGATTATTACTTCTCACAAACGAGAGCGACCTTAATGGCAAGTAAATAACAATCCGAACTGTCTGCAACACAAAACAATTAAGAAAATCTGATGAGCCAATTAGCAACAAGTTCGTCTAAATATTTACTACATCACATTGATGAAGATGGTGCTGAATACTTCACAGTGATTTCTACGGGCCGAGCTGGTATGTCTCAAAGTGGACTAGCGCGGTTTGTAGGTGTGAGTTCTGTAAGCCAGTTAACGAAAAAAATTAGAAGAGCTAACCCGACAATTAACGATTTGCCAGAATGCCTAAAACCTTTTGCTGGCAAAACTTTGAGGCTTCCAGGATATTCAGATCAGCAAGGGCGTGACATTCTCGAAGATGTATTCTGTGCTGCGGTTGTAGAGTATTACGCCCGATGGTCAAAATCGAAGAATAGACAGAATACGTTTAAAGCTAAACAAGCACTAGAGCTAATTCAGAATATTGGTATGGAGTTCATGCAAGAGAAAGCTGGAGAGCTGATTCAGAATATTGGTATGCGGCTCTTCATACACAAGAAAACTGGATGGCAACCCAACTATAACCCTTCTAACTCTGATAGCTTTGAGCAAGAATTTGTTATACACAATGAGCGATTTAAACAGAGAGGAATTTTGATTGAACTTCACTGGGAGTTGATGTCTGCTATCAAGCAATGGCAGAAGACAAATCGTACTTCAAGAAAAATTTACTCGGATACCCTCGATGCAATGAATCAGGTCGTTCAAGCGTTAAAGTCCGAAGAAATCAAGAAAAACAATAATCTTCCTCCAAGTGCCTCAATTCGAGACTACTTCGAGACACGTCCTCTGTTCGACTATTCAGGACTTAACCGCCTTGCAGCTAACCTGATCCGTGACCGGAACATCCATCCTGTAGAGGCTGTGTATGAGGCTGGTACGCTCTTCTTGCCTAGGAGCTATGTACCCAAGCCAGTGCCTATTGTTGAGAATGTCCATAAAGCGGACAAAAGGTTGCGAGCTGAAAAGCGAAAGAGAAAGCTTGCGGCTGGCATCCAGTTATCACTACCGTTTGGTATATAAAGTCTACTTTATCTAAGGCTATAGACGGGGTAGTTGACACCCTCAGCAGTATCGCAGCAAGTACTACTACTATCTTGCCTAATCTATCAGGTTCAGGCTTGCGATTCTGCCTTACGAGGGCTTTGAAGGGGGCGAAACCCGCTTTGACCTTCCCTACTACTACGTCAAGCAACCTCATGTATTTGTGGTTCCTGTAACAGGTAGGGCTTTGTGTTTCGTCCACGAGATACAACACGAGGGCACTGCCGTTATCCGGGGACGAAAGTATGTCTTGCGCTCAGATGTGATGTATTGTGCAGCTTGAAGATGAGTGAAGGGGCGATCGCATTCCCCAGCCTAAGGTGGGCAATGCCCACACTACTGGCTTAATGGCTGAATTACCCCATCAGAATTACATTATCAATAACGTGGATAATACCGTTATCTGCTTCGATATCTGCTGCCACAACTGTGGCATTTTTAACCTCAAAACCATCAGAGCAATCAATTCTGATGGGTGAACCTTCAACTGAGGTAACTGAATTCACTTTTTCCAAATCAGCCTTTGTCAACTTACCAGAGACGACATGATACGTCAGAATTCGGGTTAGTTGGGGAATATTCTGCACCAGAGTTTGTATGGTTCCCGGTGGCAGTTTAGCAAAGGCATCGTCATTCGGTGCAAAGACAGTGAAGGGACCGGGACTTTTCAGAGTGTCCACCAAACCCGCCGCTTGGACAGCTGTCACTAAGGTCTTGAAAGAACCTGCGCTAACCGCAATATCAACAATATCAGCCATGTGTTTC
>DATNQP010000269.1:0-4688 GCA_036703965.1 Leptolyngbyaceae cyanobacterium | reverse complement strand
GCTCAAGTCCAAGCAGTGCAGCAATTAAGCAAGGTGTCAAAAGGCAAATCTTCCTGGCAGGAAGGAAGACATAAAAAAAAGTTATTATTTTTTCTGCTTATTTGGGTATGTTTGCCCTTGCCTTTTGTAACTGGATGTGGGTTATTGCCCAAAAACCAAGCCGGTGCTCAATCGACGCCTCCTGGCCCACCTGGGGGAGGTAGCACAGCGGTGGATGTAGCGATCGCACAAACAGGAGTACTTAGAGAACCGATAGAGTACACAGGCACCACCAGACCCGTGCGAGAAGTCTCTCTACGCGCTCAAGTAGAAGGACGACTGCTAAACCTCAATGTAGGTGCGGGTGACCCAGTTAGGCAGGGTCAAATTCTCGCTCAGGTCGATGACTCCATATTGGTAACAACGCTGAGTCAGGAACAAGCGGAACTAGCGGCACTCCAATCAGAAGTAGCACGCGCCGAAACTCAAGTTAGTAACGCTCGTGCCAGAGCCGAACAAGCGAGAGTAGAACTAAACCAAGCACGAGTAGACGCCGTAAGAAGGGCTACGCTTGGGGCGCAAGGTGCAATTTCCAAGCAAGAAGCCGAATTAGCTCAAACGGCTGCCCAAACGGCTGAACAGATTTTGCGCTCTGCTCTTGAACAAATCCGCACAGAACAAAAGGCAGTAGCAGCCGCTCAACGTAGGGTGGAGGCACAACGAGCTGCTGTGGCTCAGGCAGGAGAGCGTCGCTCCTACGCCCTACTAGCCTCCCCCATCAATGGTGTTGTCTTAGAAAAGGTGAGCGAACCAGGGAATTTGGTACAACCTGGAGGTGAAATCCTCAAGATAGGGGATTTTAACCAGGTGAAAGTCGTTGTTTCCATTTCCGAATTGGAACTGTCAAAAATCCGAGTTGGGCAGTCAGTACAGGTAAGATTAGATGCCTTTGGTAACCAGTCTTCTACCGGGCAGGTAAGTCGCATTTCTCCAGCCGCCGATCCAACAGCTCGACAGATACCTGTAGAAATTACCATTCCCAACAGCAATGGTCGGATTGGTAGTGGGCTACTAGCACGAGTCAACTTTGAGTCAACAACAACCTCCCGTGTTGTTGTGCCAGAAACAGCGCTGCAAGAAGAAGGAGAGCAAGGCAGCAGGGGAACAAGGCAGCAGGGGAGCAGGGGAGCAGGGGAGCAGAGGAGCAATCCAAAATCTAGCGAGGCTATGGTGTTTGTGCTTACGGGTACTGGTGCTCAAGCCAAAGTGCAGGCTCGTCGCGTCCAGCTGGGCGATCGCGCCAATAGCAAAGTAGAAATTATTTCAGGTTTAAAACCAGGGGAGCGGTTTGTTGCCCGTAGCGGCAAACCTCTAAAAGACGGTGAACCTGTACGCTTAAGTGTTGTCTCAGAAAAGTAGTCACTGGGCATTGGCAACAAACAACGGACGAAAAGCATGAACAACGGACAACGGACGAACCCTGGATTTAGCCTGAGTGCGATCGCTATTCGTCAACACATCGGCACTCTCGTACTTACCATAGCCGTACTAGTACTGGGATTCTTCTTTCTCTCAAGACTTCAGGTTGATTTGTTGCCATCAATCACCTATCCCCGGATTGGCGTGCGGCTGGATGCGCCTGGAATCTCACCAGAGGTAGCAGTCGATGAAATCACCAGGCCCCTGGAAGAAGCATTAAGTGCTACTGAGGGAGTAGTGCAAGTTTATTCCCAAACCCGTGAAGGACAAGTCAGTGTAGACCTATACTTCCAACCAGGGGAGAATATCGACCAAGCACTCAATGATGCCACGGCGGCCTTTAACCGCGCACGAGGAAGACTTCCTGATACCATTGAGTCGCCACGCCTGTTCAAAGTTGACCCCTCCCAACTGCCCGTTTACGAAGTAGCGCTACAATCTGACTCTCTGCGGGATGTGGATTTGCGGGTATTTGCCGATGAAGAATTATCCCGCGAACTGAGTGTTGTCTCTGGTGTTGCGGCTGTCGATGTTGCAGGTGGTGTCACAGAAGAAGTGCGGGTCAACCTTGACTTGAATCGCTTGCAAGCTCAGGGTGTTGCTTTAGATGATGTCTTAAGTGCCCTTGAAGAGCGTAACCAGGATGTTTCCGGCGGACGGCTGCGGGGCGAGGATGCAGAGCCATTAACACGTACAGTCGGACGTTTTCAGAATGCCGACGAACTTCGTAACCTTTCCTTTGAGGTTGGCGGTTCATCTAGTGCAACCCCTTCTTCCCTAGCCCCTAGTCCCCAGTCTCCAGCCCCTATTCTCCCAGCACGACGTGTTTACCTGCGTGAGTTCGCGGAAGTTATTGACGGTACAGAAGAGCAACGGCTGTTTGTCTACCTCAATGGGCAACCCGCCGTCAAACTCAGCATCCAGAAGCAGCCTGATGCCAACACGATTGAGGTGGTAGAGGGTGTCAAAAACCGCATTGCCGCATTAAGACAGTCCGGTGTGATTCCAGAAGACATGAAGCTGCTTCCCACCCTGGATGAGTCAAGATTTATCAGCAACTCGATTTCAAACGTCACCACTTCCGGATTAGTGGGAGCTGGACTTGCCGCGATCGCTGTTCTTCTGTTCCTTGGCTCCCTACGTCAAACCCTGATTATCGTCCTTGCCATTCCTCTAGCGACGGTTGCAGCAATTATCCTGATGCAGTTGTTTGGGTTGTCGATCAACGTTTTCAGCTTGGGCGGTTTAGCTCTAGGTGTGGGCATCGTCGTGGATAACTCCATCGTCATGATGGAAACGATCGCTGAAGGTGTAGGCATGACTCCCGGCCAGGATGCGAAATCTCGCTTGTCTTCTAAGCAGCTGATTGACCAAGCGGTGAGTAGTAGTGGCGAAGTCGAATCGGCTCTCGTCGCCTCCACCACAACAAACTTAGTATCTGTACTGCCGTTCCTTTTGATTGGTGGTTTCTTTTCCCTACTCTTTAATGAATTAATTCTCACCATCAGCTTTTCTGTCGCTGCCTCACTCCTGATGGCGTTGACTGTTGTGCCAGCAGTCACCTCCAGACTGCTAGCCGTGTCTTGGTCAAGTCGTATCGGTAAGTTTTGGCCTCTGCGGCAGTTTAACCGTCGGTTTGAGGATGCGACTCGCGGCTATGGACGCTTCCTCGCTCAAGTACTGCGTTGGCGGGTAATTGTCGTCATACTTGCCTTCCTGATTCTTGGCGGTAGCAGTCTGTTCATGGTAGGTCAAATTCCTCAAGAAATCCTACCCAGAATCAACACGGGACAAGCCAACTTGTTTGCCAATTTTCCTCCCGGCACTACCCTGGAAGCCAACCAGAAGGTGATGAAAATTGTTGATGACATTCTCCTCAAACAGCCAGAGACAGAGTACACCTTTACCACTGTAGGAGGCTCTATCTTTGCCAGCAACACGAGTGAAAACCCCCTACGCAGCTCCAGCACAATTACTCTGAAGCCAGGGAGTGATATTGAAGCGTTTGTGCAGCGGGTAACTCAGGAGTTTAACAAACTCAACTTGGTGGGAACCCGCTTGCGGCTATCTCCAGGTCAGGTGCGGGGTATTATTCTGACGAACTCCCCAGTACGGGGGGCAGAAGTTGATGTCATTCTCCAAGGAAACGACGAACAAAAGCTTGCTCAGGCAGGGCGTCAACTCTTGGCAGCTCTGGATGAGCGCGTAAAAAGCGCGAGGTTCCGACCCGATGCCGATGACCAGCAACCAGAAATCCAGATTAAACCGGATTGGGAGCGAATCGCTGCTTTGGGTATAACAACGCAAGATATCGGGGCAACTCTCCAGACGGCGATTGAGGGTTCGGTGCCAACCCAATTGCAACGGGGTGAGCGCTTGGTGGATGTGCGCGTACAGCTGAATACTGAAGCTGTGCAACAAGCATCTCAATTAGCGCAGGTGCCTTTATTTGTTAATGGTAACTACCCAATCCGCTTGGGTGATGTCGCCACAATTGAAGAAGGTAAAGCCCCCGGTGAGATTCAGCGGATTAACCAACGGCAGGTTTTCATCGTTGCCGGGAATTTGAGTGAGGGAGTCAGCCTCAGTGATGCTCTAAAAGAGGTCGATGCTGTGGTGAAAAGTGTGGACTTACCCGATGGAGTTGCAGTCGTACCGAGTTCTGCCGCCCAAACCAATAAGCAACTGCAAGACTCTCTCAAGGTTTTGGGTGCTTTAGCTGCCTTCCTGGTTTTTGTGGTAATGGCGGTGCAGTACAACTCGCTGATTGACCCGTTGGTGATTATGCTGACAGTGCCACTCGCTCTTGCTGGTGGTATCTTTGGGCTTTATGTTACGAAAACCGCGATCGGTGCTACGGTGCTGGTTGGTGCGGTGCTACTGGTGGGGATTGTGGTCAACAATGCCATCATTATGGTTGAGTATGCCAACCAGATTTACGAAAGGGAAGGCGTTGACCGCGAAACGGCGATTTTGAAAGCCGCCCCTCTACGCCTGCGACCAATTTTGATGACGACTATTACTACTGTCTTAGGATTGTTCCCGCTAGCGTTAGGACTTGGGGAAGGTTCAGAGTTTCTGCAACCACTGGGGGTTGTGGTGTTTTCTGGTTTATCTCTGGCAACGTTTTTGACGTTGTTTATCATCCCCTGTTTCTATACCCTGCTTCACAATTTTCCGGGAGGCAAGAAGCCGTTACGGAAGCGGCGGCGAGTCATTGTGGAAAAAGA
>DATNQP010000268.1:0-7135 GCA_036703965.1 Leptolyngbyaceae cyanobacterium | reverse complement strand
TGACAGGGCTGATGCGATCGCCCTCCATGTAGCCGCAATTTCTCTTAGCTGGCTTAGGCAATGCTAGGATTACATTTGCCGCATCTGGTGAGGTCTTGATGGCAGAAACACTTTTCTTCAATGCTCTGCGTGCAGCCATTGATGAAGAAATGGCACGCGATGACGCTGTATTTGTTCTCGGTGAAGACGTTGGTCACTACGGGGGTTCCTACAAAGTCACCAAAGATTTGTACCAAAAATACGGGGAACTGAGGGTTCTTGATACCCCAATCGCCGAAAACAGCTTCACCGGCATGGCAGTCGGTGCTGCTATGACGGGTTTACGACCAATAATCGAAGGCATGAATATGGGCTTTTTGCTCCTTGCCTTCAACCAAATTTCCAACAATGCCGGGGTGCTACGCTATACTTCCGGCGGCAACTTCAAAATTCCGATGGTAATTCGCGGTCCTGGCGGAGTCGGGCGTCAACTGGGTGCCGAACACTCCCAGCGACTAGAAGCCTACTTTCAGGCTGTTCCGGGTCTAAAAATCGTTGCCTGCTCAACCCCCTACAACGCTAAGGGGCTGCTTAAATCAGCGATACGTGACGATAATCCCGTTTTGTTCTTTGAGCACGTCCTTCTCTACAACTTAAAAGAAGACCTGCCAGAAGACGAATACCTGCTGCCCCTTGATAAAGCGGAAGTAGTACGAACGGGCAAAGATATCACCATTCTCACCTACTCCCGGATGCGTCATCATGCCTTGCAAGCGGTGAAGCAGCTGGAAAAAGAGGGGTTTGATCCAGAGATAATTGACTTAATTTCCCTCAAGCCCTTAGACTTTGAGACGATTGGTGCCTCTGTTCGCAAAACCCACCGGGTAATTATTGTTGAAGAATGCATGAAAACGGGGGGCATTGGGGCAGAATTGACGGCATCGATCAATGACCGATTGTTTGATGAGTTGGATGCACCAGTGCTACGGTTGGCTTCCCAGGATATCCCAACACCTTACAACGGGACTCTGGAGAACCTGACGATTGTGCAACCTCCGCAGATTGTGGAGGCGGTACAAAAGATGATGACCCTGCGGGTTTAAGGTTAAAAGGTTGCAAGTTGCAGGTTAGCAGGTTGCAAATTATTTGCCGATAGTGTTAAGCGAAGCGGCTCCAAAGGAGCTAGCGGTAGCGACGCTAGGGGCGTCACTTGCAACCTTCACCCCCCCCTGACCAATTTTGTGAAAAGTTCGCCCTCCGTAGCTGGTGACGGGCATTGCTCAAGAAACTGGCTCATAGCCAAAACAGATTATCATATCATTTGTTGGGGCGGGTCGTAGTTATGCAAAGACAGCGTTTGATATTAGCCTTGATTGTAGTCCTCGTGATTGCGGCGATCACAGTACTAGTGCAGTTTCCAATCCGGCTGGGACTGGACTTGCAGGGAGGGGCACAACTGACAATTCAGGTAAAGACCACAGAAGAAATTAAAAAAATCACGACAAATGAACTAGAAGCCGTTCTCAGTGTCATTGAAAATCGGGTCAACGGACTTGGGGTTTCAGAACCAGTGGTACAAACTGTTGGTTCTGATCAAATCCTAGTGCAGCTTCCTGGGGTAAATGACCCGCAACAGGCAGAACGGGTGCTGGGTGGCACAGCACAACTAGATTTTCGCAAGCAAAAACCAGGCACAGAGGCACAGCTGGCGATTGAACAACAGGTAAGGGCAGAAATATTACTGAAGCAGGAACAGCTGAGGCAGGGTAACGATGAAAAAGCGATCGCCCAAAATCAAGAAGCCCTCAAACGCAGCAACGAAGCGATCGCTCAACTGTTTGAACGCACCACTGTGACTGGCAAAAACCTTAAAGATGCCCTTGCCCAGCCCACGCAAACCGGTAATAACTGGGAAGTTTCGATCCGCTTTGACGCCGCCGGAGGGGAAGGGTTTGCTCAGCTGACCAAAGAGTTGGCGGGAACGGGTCGTACAATCGGCATTTTCCTGGATAATGCCCTGATTAGTGCGCCTACAGTTGGGCCAGAATTTGCACAAACCGGCATCACTGGTGGGGGGGCTGTGATTACTGGTCGCTACACCGCCCAATCAGCCAACGAATTTGCCGTGCAGTTGCGGGGGGGTGCCTTACCCGTGCCGGTGGAAATCGTGGAGAATCGGACAGTGGGTGCAACTCTGGGGCGAGACAGTATTCAAAGCAGTATTTACGCCGGGATTGGTGGTCTAGCTTTAGTATTGATTTTCATGGCTGTCTACTACCGCCTTCCAGGTTTGATAGCTGACGTTGCCCTAGTGATATACGCGCTGCTGACGATGGCAGTTTTTGCGCTCTTGGGTGTCACCTTAACCCTGCCGGGAATTGCTGGTTTTATCCTCAGCATTGGCATGGCAGTTGATGCTAACGTGCTGATTTTTGAGCGGACGCGAGAAGAATTAAGAGATGGGAAGACTTTATATCGCTCTGTTGAGTCGGGTTTTTATCGAGCATTTTCGAGCATTTTGGATGGCAACGTGACCACAGTGATTGCTTGTGCTGCTCTGTTCTGGCTAGGGTCAGGTTTGGTCAAGGGCTTTGCCCTGACATTGGGTTTAGGGGTAGCGGTGAGTATGTTTACCGCCCTCACCTGTAGTCGCACCTTTATGCTCCTACTGGTTCTGGGATTCCCAGGGTTGCGCCAGAAGCCTGAACTATTTGTTCCCAACCCACCAGCGTCAGTGAAATCATAGGCGGAGGGGTCAAGATGAAACTTAATGTAATCAAACAGCGATCGCTTTGGTGGACGTTGTCTGTCTGTATCATTCTCGCTGGTATTATCAGCATGGTAATTTCCACAGCTACCCTAGGAACACCGTTACGTCTAGGCTTAGATTTTGTTGGCGGGACACGGCTGCAATATGAGTTGGATTGCTCAAAACCTGGTAACTGCGATAAACCCATTGACATCACAGCCGTTCGGCAAGTGATGGATGCTCAGGGGTTGGGCAACAGCAGCATTCAAGTTTTGGGGGACAAGCAACAAGCGCTAACGATTCGGACAAAGAATTTAAATGTTGAGGAACGTACTCAGCTGCAAAATACTCTAAGCGAAAAGATTGGTGCATTTGACCCTAAAACGGCCCAGAATGATACAGTAGGACCTACCCTCGGGCGTCAGCTATTTTCTTCGGGCTTACTCGCGATTATCCTCTCTTTCGCGGGTATCCTCATCTACCTAACTTTCCGATTCCAGTTCGATTACGCATTCTTCGCCTTTGTTGCCCTGTTCCACGATGTTGTGATCACTGTTGGGATATTCTCCATCTTGGGTCTGGTGCAAGGTGTTGAAATTGATAGCTTATTTGTCGTTGGCATCCTGACGATCATTGGCTTCTCAGTCAACGATACGGTGGTGATTTACGACCGGGTGCGGGAGGTAATCAAGCTGAATCCTGATATTCACATTGACCAAGTTGTTGATGATGCCGTTAATCAAACGCTGACTCGGTCGATTAACACAACCTTAACGGTGCTGCTGACGTTGGTTTCTATCTTCCTATTTGGCGGCGAAACTCTGAAAAATTTTGCCCTCTGCCTGATTATCGGGTTTACCGCAGGTGCTTATTCGAGCATTTTCATTGCCAGTACTCTGCTTGCCTGGTGGAGAGAACGTGCGGACAAACTCGACGCCTGAGTCGAGGAAACACTCAAGTTTCCGAAGAAGTCTAGAGCGCCGTCCAATAATTGAAAAACCGGGTAGAGTGATGGGGAATGGGGGGATAAACAGAAGGCTCATACTCTCGTCTCCCAACCTCCCGACCTCCCAACCTCCCGACCTCCCAACCTTTCTTAGGGGCAATCTTGATTACTGAACCGATGCTCTAGAGTATATCAAGCGCTACGACCTCACCTCACGACCACCATGGATCAGCCAGACGCCAAAACCCCTCAAATAGAACACTCAGACATCGACCCTACCTTCAAGGAACAGGTACAGCGGTTACATCAGTTAACTGTCTATGGCCGGTGGTTGCTAGTCAGCTTCTTATGGATGACGCTTGCGCCGTTAAGCTTGTGGGGTTGGCGCTATGAAGTGTCTCTGTTGCGATCGCATTTTACCTGGGCAGCTGTGCGGTATGGTGTTGTCTATAATCCCTTACCCGCACTGGGTCTTGCTTTGTGTATTAGCATGACTGCCGCCGTCTTAGTCTGGCAGAGCCGTAATATTTTACTAGGAATACCACGCCAGGAACACAAGCGTCTACAGCAACAGGTACTCCGGATTTCTCAACAAGGAGCGAGTCACCCCTTGTGGAAGTGGGTTTGTAAACCTTTAAAAGGTGAAGGTTAGCAAGTTAGTAAGTTATAAGTTTCAAGCTCCCAACCTCCAACCTCCCAACTTTAGCGATGAACATCCCCAATAACTTAGCCGAGGAACTCAAGCTTTACCTCAAGCAGAAGGCTAACAATGGAGATCTTGAGGCTCAAGCCCTATTAGCTCAAATGGAACAGGTCATCACTTCGCAAGCCGCAACTATGCAGCAAGCGATGGATGTGCCGCCAGAAGGCGGCGGACTGGGGTGTTGAGACAAAGTTTATTTTGTACACTTCGCCCTATGCATTTCGCACTTGTTGCGAGGTATCGTACTCTACACTCCGCACTTCGCACTTCGCACCCTTTTCTCACGCACACTGAGACAGAGTTGATGAGGACTGCTCCTGTCGAATTGGAATCGCAATCAAAAACTCTGCACCTCTCCCAGGTTCGGAAACACAAGTCAATTGACCTCTGTGCTTTTCCACAACGATTTGGTAACTAATCGACAAGCCCAAACCTGTACCTTTACCTACTGGTTTCGTCGTAAAAAACGGGTCAAACAGCCTGCGGCAGACTTCCTCGCTCATCCCAGGACCGTTGTCAGCAATCCGAATAACAGCATGAGGAGTTTTCTCATCACTATTCGCTCCTGTGTACTCTCTTCTGATTTCCTCAACACCAGTTGTCACAGTGATGGAACGGGGACTGTCCTGGTTGCCAGCTGACGCCTCCAAAACATCAATGGCATTAGTGAGGAGATTCATAAATACCTGATTGAGCTGCCCTGCATAGCATTCCACTAGTGGCAGGATGCCGTACTCTTTGCAGACTTTAATGTCTGGAGTCTCAGCTGTTGCTTTCAGGCGGTGTTGCAAAAGCAGTAACGTGCTGTCAATCCCTTCATGAATGTCTACCGGCTTCATTTTGGCTTGCTCAGCCCTTAAAAAGTTTTGCAAAGATAAAACAACCTGGCGAATGCGGGTAGCCCCCACCTTCATGGAAGACAGCAGTTTCGGCATGTCGGACATCAGGAAGTCCAAGTCAATGGCTTTAATCTCTGCCTGAATTTGGGCAACTGGCTGAGGATAGTGAAAAGAATAGAGATCCACTAAGCGCATCAAGTCTTTAACGTAGCAAGTTGCGTAATCAAGGTTGCCGTAGATGAAACCAACAGGGTTGTTGATTTCATGAGCAATACCTGCAATCAACTGCCCCAAACTCGACATTTTTTCCGTCTGAATCAGCTGAGCTTGGGTCCGCTGAAGTTCCTGCAATAGAGACCTGGCGTGCCGTGTTTCTGCCTCCAGTTGCTGGGCTTGGTTTTTCAATCGAGCCTTTGATTGGCGCAGTGCTGCCTCTGCTTGCTCGTGTTCAGCAATCTTCTGTTTCAGAAGCTCATTGGTCTGTGTTAGCTCAGTGGTCCGTTCCTCAACTCGTTTTTCCAACTCGTCATGAGCTTTTTGCAGCGCTTGGGAGGCAAGCTTGCGCTCCGTGATATCCCGCGTCACCCTTGCAAAGCCGCGTAGCTGTCCATCCTCAGTTCGTAAGGCAGTCGTCACTACATTAGCCCAGAACTTCGACCCGTCCTTGCGAACTCGCCAGCCTTCGTCTTCAAAACGATCCTGACTCGCCGCGATCTTTAATCCTTGCTGCGGCTTACCGATTTGGATATCCTCGTTAGTATAAAAGCAAGAGACATGCTGACCAACGATCTCGGAAGCTTGATAGCACTTAATACGTTCGGCACCTGCATTCCAGCTGACAATGCGACCGAGGGGGTCGAGCATCACAATGGCATAGTCATCGACGCCCTCGACGAACAAGCGGAAGCACTCTTGGCTTTCTCGTTGTGCTGCCTCCGCTTGTTTTCGCTCGGTGTTATCACGAGCCGCCGCGTAGATCAATTGCTCCTCTTGGCAGAGCGTCGCATTCCACAACAGCCATTTGTATGAACCATCTTTACAGCGGTACCGATTTTCAAACTGGAGCGGACCTGTCGCTGTGGCAAGCTTCTGCAAATGCTTGAGGGTTGATGGCTGATCGTCTGGATGAATAAATTCGAGCCAGGGTTGGCTGAGGAATTCTTTAGTGGTAAAACCCAAGGTTTTCTCGCACACCGGGTTCATTTGCTTGAAATAGCCGTCAAAACCCGCGATGAAAAACATATCCAACGTGAGTGTGAAAAATTTGTCCATAGAGCCAAAAACGAAGCGGTGCGGCTCTGCTTCTACTTCATGCCTCTCGGTGGTTATGGTTTTTATTGCTTGGGTTGCCATAGGTCCTTACCTGGTTTATTCAACTCAATCCTCTCTTGTTCTCAGAAAGCGACCAGGAGTTCTCTTGTTCTCAGAAAGCGACAAGGAGTTCCTCCAAGCATCTGCGAAGCGCTGGTCTGACTTCGCCGACGCGTTACCTGGTCTAAAAAAATGCCCTGAAAACAGTAACTGGCTATGTGTATAGCCGCCTTACTGCCCCAAAAGCTATAGTTGAGAGGCAAGCAGACACACCCTAAAGCAATGGAACTTTTAAATCTTTATAGCTAGTTTAAACCCTATGTATTGTTTCCCTGATAAATTAATAGTATTTCATATTACTTAAATTATTTATTAACATTATTTAAATGACTGATTAGGAAATTAGACCCCATGCACTTGTTATGAGACAATCAGGCAATCAGCCAGGGTAGCCAGATCGCTAAGCTTAGCAAGCTAACAAAAAGAACAGGAATTGTCAGGATAAGAGCAATACGAACATACTCACCCCAGCTGATGCGGAGTCCTTTACGCCTCAAGACATCTAGCCAGAGCAGGGTAGAGAGACTACCAATGGGTGTGATTTTCGC
>DATNQP010000267.1:0-2264 GCA_036703965.1 Leptolyngbyaceae cyanobacterium | reverse complement strand
ACTCCTCTTATCGGGAATTGTCTTTGCCTTTACCCGTAATTTTGCTCGTGCCGCTTCAGTTTTAACCTTAGATTTTGCCACAGGAATTCGGGTTTCTGTGCCAACAACAGTTCTAGCGGCGTTGACTTATGCCGCACGGCGTGGGATTCTGATTCGCAGTGGGAGAGCGTTAGAAAAATTAGCTCAAGTTGATGCTGTTGTCTTCGATAAGACAGGCACACTTACCCAAGGTGAAGCGGTTATCGTCACTGTTGAAACGGAACGGGAATCAATATCCCGATTACAGGTTTTAGAAATTGCCGCCGCCGCAGAGCAACGTCTGACGCATCCGGTAGCAGAAGCGATTGTCCGCTATGCAGAGGAACAAGGCGCGACAATCCCGCAACGGGAAAAGTGGGATTACGAAATTGGACAAGGTGTCCGGGCGAAAATTGATGGACAAGCCGTTTTAGTTGGCAGCGAACACTTTCTGCGCCAGGAAGGAGTTCACCTGAATGGAAAGCCCAAAAAACATTCTCAGCACAGCGATTCTGTAATCTATGTTGCTAGTAATGGTGAACTGCAAGGTGTGATTGCCTATCGTGACCCCTTACGTCCAGAGAGTCGGGAGGTAATTAAGGCGTTACAGGGAATAGCAGGGATGGAAATTCATCTCTTGACTGGAGATAATAAGCGGACTGCACACGCCGTTGCTCAGGAACTTGGCATTGAGGAAGCGCATACTCATGCAGAAGCGTTTCCAGAGCAAAAGGTAGCAATTGTCAAGAGCTTACATGCTCAAGGGAAAACAGTTGCCTTTGTCGGAGATGGAATTAATGATTCGCCAGCCTTGGCTTATGCCGATGTTTCTGTCTCCTTTGCCAATGGCTCAGATGTGGCACGGGAGACAGCAGATGTCGTGCTGATGGAGAATAACTTAGGGGGTTTGCCGGAAGCGATCGCGATCGCACGACAAGCGATGCAACTCATTCATCAGAATACAGGTATTGTGGCTGTCCCCAACTTAGCGGCATTAGTATTAGCCGTAGCTATCGGTATTGACCCGCTTGCTGCCACTATTGTTAACAATGGCTCAACGATTGTGGCGGGGTTAAATGGCTTACGACCACTGCTTAAAAGTAGTGAAGATTTAGAAGTGCTGGCAGAAAGTCTAGATACCAGTAGGAAAGACCAAGAGCAGGAGAATTTACAAACCCTGGAAGAGGTTGCTCAAGCTACCTATCAACAGCCAATTAATGACAGTCAATCTAGTTGGCAACAGCCCTTGGAAACTACTACTGATAGTTCAAATTCAGTGATAAGTGAGCCAGCAAATACGACTGAGAAGGAACAGGTTGTGGAGGATTTTCAAGGAGTTCCTACTAAACCCTTAACAGGTGTGGCTCTTGCCGAACGCTTAAAGGTTAGTGACACAACCATTAGTAGAAAAAAGTCAAAACCTGACTTTGCTCAATGGACTCGCAGCAAAGACCCAGATGGAATTGCCTGGACGTACTCGAAAAAAACGAAGCACTTTGTAGTTCTTTGATAGTCGAGACTATCTTCACTGAATTCATGCCTTGCAACTGCCCCCTGATTTGCATTGAGCGATCGGCAGTTCAACCACAAACTCTGTCCCTAGACCTGCTGCTGAATGACACAAAAGCTGACCCTTGTGTTTGTCTACCACAATCTGGTAGCTGATAGATAACCCTAAACCTGTACCCTTCCCTGGGGGTTTGGTCGTAAAGAAGGGGTCAAATAACCGAGGTTTGGCTTCTGCTCTTATGCCAGGACCGTTGTCGCTAATGTGGATGACTACGCAAGAAATGTTTCCCATTTCCTCCAGAGGTTCCTGTTGGGTAGGAGAACCCATAGGGTAGCAATGGGATTTGCCAGTAGGCATTAGCGTAGGGTGCTGGAGATTAGTGTGATCGCCTTTGAGTGAGGAACCTGCGATCGCCTCAGTGCGAATCCGAATCATCCCATGGCGCTCAGGTTCAGACTCTCTTGCCTCCTCCAAAGCATCAATCGCATTGCACAGGAGATTCATAAATACCTGATTCAACTGACTGGCGTAACATTCAACTAATGGCAGTTGCGCATACTCTTTGATCACTTGAATCTCAGGACGACTTGACTGCTGTTTCAGGCGGTGCTGCAAGATGAGCAGGGTGTTATCGATGCCTTCATGAATATCCACTCGCTTGAGTTCCTTTTCATCGAGACGGGAGAAGTTTCTCAGGGACAGCACAATCTTGGCGATTCGTTCGGCACCTTCTTTC
>DATNQP010000266.1:0-7238 GCA_036703965.1 Leptolyngbyaceae cyanobacterium | reverse complement strand
AAGCTTCCTAGCTCAAATGTCAACGATTCAAATCCTAAGTTATCCTGAATGCCACGAGGAGGTTGCTCCTCTTCGGTGTTGTCATTAGGTAGATAGCGCTCTGGAATCTGTAAGCTTTGCTGCTGCTGTCCTGTTTTTCGGTCAAATTCCCGGATGAAAGGAGCAATTCCCTGACTGGGAACCCCTTCACTAGAAATAAACACGGTTCCTTTAGGAGAAAGGGCAATGCCTTCCGGGTCAAGGCTACCTTTGGCATACGTTTTGCCATTCTCATCGGTGATGAAGGTAACGTCTTCAACGTCTACTTTGTCAATGCCAATCTCCCCTGTGTCAGCACGCTTAAGACTTAGTCCAAGCGTGTAAAACCGGGCTGGGGCAAACTGAGAGCGGTCATCGGAGAGGGCGTAGAATTTATTCTGCTGCCGGTCATAGGTCAACGAGGACAATCCCCCAACTGGTGTATCCTTGAAGGTCATCTTAGGTAACTGGTACTCCCCCAAGAAGTCGAGGGAAAGGTCGAGAAACGTTCGCTGTTCTGCTGTGCGGGCTTGGGATGGGCTACAGGCAGTCGTCAGGAAACTCAGCAGTGCGATCGCCAGAACCAAGAGTAGGGAAAACAACCTGCCAGATGCCTGTAAATTTGAGTGATTACGGTTTACCAGCTGAGTCATATAGTGTGTAAGTCCTAAGACAGTAGATTTCAAGTTTGTCCCTACAGGGATGAGCAGAAACTCTGGGTTTAATTTAAGCGTCAATTTAAGCTTGAACGCTATGGCTGAAGTGATATTTAATCCGTAGATAGGGATGCCTGACGAATTTGATCGGCATCGGGTTCTATACCCTAATTAGCGCCAAGTAAATTGATCGACCTTATTTTGTACGATTTAAAGGCTGATGAAATTCATTCAGAAATCATTCTATTTAATACAACCCAAACTTTTGAGCTGGGGAAGGGCAACGTTCTGGACTGCAACATTCCTACTCTGTCTCGGTTCGGTGGCATTGGCAGCGCAGGAGAAGCCTAAACCAGAGGAACCCAGAGTTAACCCACTGGAGATAACCACACCCGATCCACTATTGCCTCAACTGCCCAAGGGGGCTTCCCTCAGCCCTGAACAACAGTCGGAACTAAAGGCATCTCTCGATGAGTTAAACGCCCAAGCCGCCGCTTTGCTTCAGGCAGACAATGCATCAGGGGCTTTTGAAATCTGGTACCGAGAACTGCGATTGCGGCGGGTACTAGGGACCATAGAGGAAGTGCAGGCGTTGGGGCGAGTTGGGGAGATGGCTTGGCAGCGAAATCAAAAGTTTGATGTGCAAGTGATTACGGGACGTTTGCAAGCGATTCAGAAAGAGGCTCAGGAGAAGAAGTCGGTTAATCTGGAACTTCTCCAAGCGTTGGGGCAAGCTTACCAGCAGGTACGAGTACCAGGACCGGCAATAGAAGTTTATCAACAAATTCTGGCTGATGCCCGCACCCGTAGCGATACCGTTGCCCAAGAGACGACCCTCAAGACACTCGCTCAACTGCACATGGCTTGGTTCGACTACCCAAAAGCAGCCGCCACTTATGAGGAGTTGCTCGCTCAAGCAACAGCAGAAGGCGATCGCGTTCAGGAAGTCGTTTATCTGCAACAGCTTGCCTACGTCTACGCGCAAGCCAAGCAACCGGAAAATTCCTTGCGGATGAAGCAACAACTAGCCCAAAGTTACCTTACCCAAAAAGATTACACCAATTTACCTGCCCTGAAAATCGCGATCGCCTCTGACTATGAAGCGCTCAATCAACCCGACCAGGCATCTCAAAACTACCAGGAAGCTTATTCCCTAGCCTGGTCATTACAGCAGTTTGCCTATGCGAGTGAGGCGCTGCAAAAGCTGGGAGCACTCTATCATTCTCACGATCAGCCGGACTTTGCGTTGCAGGTTTATGAGGTTCTTCTCAAGACAGAGCAGCAGTCCTATAATTTCTACGGCTTGATGAATGCTTACGACCAAATGGGTCAGATTTATTTGGAGCAGAAAAACTACCCTAAAGCCCTGGATGCGTTTCAACAAGGGTTGGAATTAGCCAAGTCGTTGCAGTATCAGGAAAATTACTTCACGACTCAGATTGAGCGAGCGACGCAGCAAACTTCGCAGTAAACGTTCGCCCAAGCAAGAGCACCTGGGTATAACAAACTTTCAGTTTCTTAGGATGCAAGGGAAAATTAGTCGTTGCCAGAGAAAAACAAAGATTGGGGGGTGTTCCCCCCAAACCCCCCACTGGGGGACGAGTGCCTCCCCCAGACCCCCTGCACAAGGATTAAGCGGTTGTGATAAGAGTTCAGTTTCTTAATTTTTTTTCTTAAGTCAGTGCCATTCCTCTTACGATAAAGTCGTTAAGAACCCGGCATATCAGTAAACTCTCTATGAGCGGATACTCCCTCGACGCATCTACCCCCAACGAACCCGACGATGCCAAGCCAACTCGCGCTACAGAGAAGGCGTTGCGTGTGGCTGCTGAGAATGCTGACTATCGGACGGTTGAGCGCAGCAAACTCACCCCGATGATGCAGCACTTTGTTGAGGTGAAGGAGCAGTATCCCCATGCCATGTTGTTGTATCGGGTAGGGGACTTTTATGAAACCTTCTTTCAGGATGCCCGGATGCTGTCTGAGGAACTGGAACTGGTTTTAACGAGTAAGGAGTCAGGTAAGGGGATTGGGCGGGTGCCGATGACGGGTGTTCCTCACCACGCCTTGGATCGCTACTGCACGATGCTGGTGGAAAGAGGGTTTGCGATCGCGATTTGTGACCAAGTAGAAGATGCATCTGTCGCTGCCAAAGAAGGGCGTCAAGTGCGCCGTGAGGTTACACGAATTCTTACCCCTGGCACGTTGCTAGATGATGGGATGCTTAGTGCCCGTCGCAATAACTTCCTGGCAGCTGTGGTGATTGCGGGAAATCATTGGGGCTTGGCTTATACTGACATTTCCACGGGCGAATTCCTCACCACTCAATCCACGGATTTAGAACTGCTCACCGCAGAACTGATGCGCTTGCAGCCTTCAGAGGTGTTGTTTCCCACAAATGCACCTGATTTGGGCAGTATGCTCAGGCCAGGGGAGAAATCTGAGCATTTGCCTGAGGGTTTGCCAAATTCATTTTGCTATACCTTTCGCTCTCAGACGCCCTTTTCCCCAGCGGAAGCCAGACAAAGATTGTTAGAGCGGTTTAAAGTGCGATCTCTTGAAGGGATGGGGTGCGAACATCTTCCCCTTGGGGTTCGTGCGGCTGGGGGACTGTTGGAATATCTGGAAGATACCCAAAAAGCCAATCATGTCTCTCTCCAAACCTTACGCACCTACACCATCGCCGACTACCTGATTCTCGACCACCAGAGCCGCCGCAATCTGGAAATTACCGCTACTGTACGGGATAACACGTTTCATGGCTCCCTACTATGGGCGCTGGACAGAACCAGTACCGCTATGGGGGGCAGGGCGCTGCGTCGCTGGCTATTGCAACCGCTGTTGGATATTAAAGGAATCCGAGCGCGGCAGGACACAATTCAGGAATTGGTGGAAAATAGCGGACTCCGCCAGGACTTGCGGCAGCTGTTGCGTGGTATTTATGACCTGGAACGGTTGACAGGTCGTGCAGGTTCTGGTAAAGCAAATGCACGAGATTTAGTGGCACTAGCAGATTCTCTCTTGAAGTTACCAGAACTTGCAGAGATAGCCGCTTATGGTTCTTCTCCCTACCTGAGAGCTTTACATAAAGTACCACCTGTGCTGGAACAGTTGGGGCAACAATTGCGGACCAACCTGGTCGAGTCGCCTCCCTTGCATCTGATGGAGGGGAACTTAATTCGACCAGGCATCAATCCTCAACTGGATGAGATGCGGACTACGGCTGAGGCTGACCAGCAGTGGATTGCGAATTTGGAAGTGACGGAGAGGCAACGCAGCGGCATTCCGACACTGAAGGTGGGTTTTAACAAGACCTTCGGCTACTACATCAGTATCACTCGGAGTAAGGCAGACCAGGTTCCCGATAACTATATCCGCAAGCAAACTCTCACGAATGAGGAGCGCTATATTACGCCGGAGTTAAAGGAACGGGAAGCCCGGATTCTCACGGCACGGGAAGATTTGAACCGATTGGAGTACGAGATTTTCTTGGATTTGCGAGCTGAGGTTGGCGAACAAGCTGAACAGATTCGCAATGTGTCGCGTGCGGTTGCGGCAATTGATATCCTTTGTGGTTTGGCAGAGGTGGCAGTGTATCAGGGTTACTGTCGCCCCAATATGGTGGAAGGTCGGGAGATTACAATCATTGACGGGCGTCATCCGGTGGTAGAGCAATCATTGCCAGCTGGGTTTTTTGTGCCAAATTCGGCGTATTTGGGAAGAGAGTCTGTCGAGTCCCCCCATGCCCCCCATCCCCAGAGGGAACCCCATGCCCCCCCCTTTTTAAGGGGGGAGAATAATCAGGAGGTTGAGTGTCCTGATTTGATTATTCTTACGGGGCCGAATGCCAGTGGGAAGAGTTGTTATTTGCGGCAGGTGGGGTTGATTCAATTGATGGCGCAAACGGGGAGTTTTGTACCGGCGGCGTCGGCAACGTTAGGAATATGCGATCGCATTTTCACTCGTGTTGGTGCTGTTGATGACCTGGCGACGGGTCAATCGACGTTTATGGTGGAGATGAATGAGACGGCGAATATCCTCAACCATGCCACGGCTAAATCCCTTGTTCTTCTCGATGAAATTGGTCGCGGCACGGCAACGTTTGATGGGTTGTCGATTGCTTGGGCAGTTGCGGAGTATCTGGCAACGGAAATTCAGGCAAGAACTATTTTTGCCACTCACTACCACGAACTCAATGAACTGGCTTCTCTCTTGCCGAATGTTGCCAATTACCAGGTGACGGTAAAAGAGTTACCCGATCAGATTGTCTTTTTACACCAAGTTCAACCCGGCGGTGCTGACCGTTCCTATGGAATTGAGGCGGGACGATTGGCAGGTTTACCCGCATCTGTGATTCAACGGGCTAGGCAGGTGATGAGCCAGATTGAGCAGCATAGCAAAATTGCCGTAGGGCTACGGGACTGGGGACTAGGGGCTGGGGATTAGGGACTGGGGACTGGGGACTAGGGAGTGTCTTCAAAGTCCAAAAAGCTTTATGGAAAAATCTCCCCGTCACCCCGTCTCCCCGTCACCCCGTCACCCCATCCCCGGTAACTGGCCAAACTGTTCTTGATAACGCGCTAACAATTCCTCGGGCGTTAAAATCCTATTTCCTCTCTGGTCAAACCAATACAACCACTCGCGCTGTAATCCTCGATGACTGCCGATTCCCCGACCAATCCCCAACCCAATTTCTGGCATCCAGAATGGCTCACCAATTTGACGTTGATAACTCCCATTAACTAAGCGATAAACCTCAAACGGTTCCTGTTGGTCTCTGCGCCAAAAGTCCGGGTTATAGATGACATAATATAAAACGCCTAATTTGGCATAAATTGATAGTTTCTCGTCATACTCTGCCCCTGGTGTTTGGGAGACTATTTCTAAAACAAAAATGGGAACAATATCGTTTTCTTCCCAAACCACATAACTTTTACGTAAACGATTTCCTCTGATGCGCTCGACGCCCAAACTCAAGAAACCATCCGGCACAACAGGAACTCTGGGATTGATACCAGTGGTATGGTAAATTCCCATATTGACCTCAAAAAACCAATCAAAGCGCTGACCCCAAATGAAACCTAGAATCAACCCTAATAAATTGGGAACGAGAGTATGAAGTTCATTATCCACAGGCAACCCATCAGAGTCAGGCAATTCATCGCTCGTCGGGAAGCGGAGCTTGGGGTCAAATCTTACCATACCAATATCCCTCTAAACTCGGTTTTATCTTAACTTAACGGCACTGACGAGACGGGGGGGCGGGAAGATTTGCCAAACTAAATGACTGTGAAAATGAAAAGATTTATGCCTGGTTAACACTTACTCCCTTCCCGCCAGAAGAATACCGATAACTCCAGGGACTGGCGACTGGTGATTAGGGACTGGTGATTAGGGACTCTTGAGAGAACTTGCAATAGGTAATCTTAGAGTGGGTAGGGAGTAGTACTTAATGCACATAATTAAATTTATGTCAATGCGTAAGTCCTAAAATCTTAAAATTCCCACTTAAATGCCCATCAGCTTATTAGACCTTCGCCTATTGACGGACTCACAGATGTAGTGTTTGACTAAGGAGGCGGCTCAAAAAGTACGCTACATCTTGTTCACGGCACCGACTCTGTGACAACTCTCTCATTAGCTACAGAGGCGCGTTGCCCCTTAAGTGTTGACCCATGGTTTCCCAGTTAGAAGCTCCAAGCATTAATTCTTCTTGTCCCCTGACCTATAGCATTGAAGGACTGGTACAGGTATTTACCAGCTCCCACCGCAGCTTTTTTACGAACGTAATCGCTCAAGCGCTGAGAATTGCCGGTCAGGGTACTCCTGTTCTAGTGGTTCAGTTCCTCAAAGGTGGAATAGGTCAAGGTCACGAGCATCCGATTCGTTTAGGACAGCACTTAGATTGGATTCGCTGCGACCTTCCTCGCTACATTGACACTCCTGAGTTGGATGAGGAAGAGTCTAAGTCTTTAAGGCAGTTGTGGCAGTACACCCAAGATGTTGTAGAGGAAGGCAAATACTCCTTAGTCGTTCTGGATGAACTGAGCTTAGCCATTCACTTTGGCTTAATCCCTCAAGATGAGGTACTGGCATTTCTCAAGAAACGCCCTAGTCACGTTGATATTATTCTGACTGGCCCAGAGATGCCCCAAGTTATTCTCGATGTCGCCGATCAAATCACAGAAATCCGCCGTTCTCACCAGCCTTAAGCAATCCACTCACTAGCTATTAATTCGACAGCGACTCACGGTATCCTAGTATTTCGGTTTGGATTACTTGTGAGCTTGTGATTAAGAACGATATTTGGATTGCTCAAATGGCTGAAAAGGGTATGATTTCTCCCTTTGAGCCAACTTTAATCCGAGAACAGAAGGGAGACGAAACTTTAGCGATTCGTCCTCTGATCAGCTATGGTCTATCTTCTTATGGGTACGACATACGCCTTTCCCCGGTGGAGTTCCGCATTTTTCGCCATATTCCCGGAACTATAGTTGATCCAAAAAACTTTAATTCTCACAATCTGGAACCGACACAACTTCACACAGATGCTAGTGGCAGTTA
>DATNQP010000265.1:0-4846 GCA_036703965.1 Leptolyngbyaceae cyanobacterium | reverse complement strand
TGGAGGGGCGAAGCTCACCATTACCTCAATGCCCAGGGAGGGGATTGTCAAGTTCTCAGAAAACTTGTTTACTGTTTCGCGGTATCTAAGCCATAGAATCGAGAATTATTTTGATTAGTGGCGAGTTCCGCAATTACAAGTTTCCGAGAATTTGAAACGGGTGTGAGGAAATGAAGATATTTAGAACATTGTGGAAATCTGGGCTGCTCAGCCCAGTCGTTTTGAGGGCAACGCTGTTGGTTTCACTCGGTGCGATCGCTTTCAGTGCTACCCCTAGAGCGATCGCAACTGAAACGACATCGACAGCCCAAGAAACTCCGCCCCAAACGGCTTTTCCCTCTGCTTCTGACACTGTGCAGGAAACAGTAACGACCTCCCAAGCAGAGCAAAAAGAGACAACCGTTACTAAGATGGAGACGTTGGGAGCGCTGCCACAGAGCAAAGATACACCAGCGGTTTCTCAACCCACGGAAGAACCAGCTCTCTTTAGTGAGATGCCTGAGGAGGTAAGTGATACTACTGTTCTAGAACCAATCAACGACGACAGTAACGACAGCGACGACTCACTTGACCAAGTTACCAATGTCTCTCAGCTACGGGATGTTTCTCCAAATGACTGGGCATTTGAAGCATTGCGAAGCCTTGTGGAGCGCTATGGTTGTATAGCAGGATATCCTGATGGCACCTTTCGGGGTAACCGGGCAATGAGTCGTTATGAATTTGCTGCCGGGTTGAACTCCTGTTTGGAACAGATTGGACGTATGATTGCCGCCACCACGGGTGAGTTTGTTAGCCGTAATGACCTAGAAACCCTGCAACGGCTGGTTACTGAATTTCAAACGGAATTGACAACGTTGGGAACACGAGTCGATAACTTGGAAGGACGAACCGCTTTCTTGGAAGAGCATCAGTTTTCTACGACTACCAAACTCAATGGTGTAGCGATCTTTGCCTTAGCTGGGGTTGCAAGGGGTCAAAATGTCTTGGGCGGTGAGATAGATAGGGTGGCTGCCTTAGGCGATCGCGTTCGTCTCAACCTTGACACTAGCTTCACTGGTAAGGATTTACTGAGAACTCGACTCCAAGCGCTAAACCTGGATTCGTTCTCTGGCAGTTCCACCTTTACTCCTGAAGGAGATTTGCGATTCGCTGACGGAACGTTTAGTACGGGAAGCGGGAATAATGTTGGCATCGATGCGCTGTTGTATCAGTTTCCCATCGGTGAGAAGACAGCAGTTGTCATTGAAGCGAATGCCGGTGCACCTGATGACTTTGCCAATACGGTCAACCCTTATATTGATGGTGACGGTGATAGTGGTGCCCTTTCTAACTTTGGGACTCGCAACCCTATTTATGGACTCGTTGGTGGTGCTGGTATCGGACTAAAGCACGAGTTCAGCGACGCCTTGGAACTGAGCTTGGGCTATTTAGCTGGTGACGCCGCTAACCCAGGTGAAGATAGCGGTTTGTTTAACGGTCCCTATGGGGCTTTGGCACAGCTAACCTTCAAGCCCATCGACAAGCTTACCCTTGGCTTAACTTACATTCATTCTTACAACAGCGACCTTACTGCTGGCAGCAATACTGCCAATCTACGTTCCGCCTTGGCAGACAATCCGCTTTCGTTTATTTTTGACGATGTGATAACTCCTCCAGCTGTTTCTAGCAATTCCTATGGGTTACAGGCATCCTGGCAGATTAGCCCTAAATTTGTCTTGGGGGGTTGGGCTGGTTACACGGCTACCCGTGTCCTGTCTCCAATAGTGCTGGGAATAGATGGGAAAGGAGACTTAAGTATCTGGAACTGGGCAGTCACCCTTGCTTTTCCTGACCTAGGTAAGGAAGGCAGCGTAGCAGGCATTATTGTGGGGATGGAGCCTAAAGTGACTCGTGTGAGCAATGGTTCTTTGAAGAATTATATAGACGAAGATCCAGACACTTCCCTACACATAGAAGCCTTCTACCAGTATCAGCTAACGGATAATGTTGCGATCACACCAGGACTCATCTGGCTTACGGCTCCCGACCACAACGCTAGCAACGATGATATTGTCATTGGCGCTATCCGAACCACGTTTACTTTTTGAATTTGAGTAGATTCGACACGGGACTCAAAGCGTTGTTGAAAAAAGAAAGGAGTATTAGGTCTTGAGAATCTCCACCTTTAAGGTGTAAGATGATAGTTTTGGGTAAAGATTTATTCAGGATAGGAAAGAGGAAGATATATGGCTCGATATCGAGGCCCGCGTTTACGGGTTGTGCGCCGTCTAGGCGATCTACCGGGTTTGACTCGCAAGACGCCACGGCGAGCCTACCCACCGGGTCAGCATGGTCAAGCTCGCAAGAAGCGGTCAGAATATGCTATCCGACTGGAGGAAAAGCAGAAACTCCGCTTCAACTACGGAATCACAGAAAAGCAGTTGCTGCGCTATGTCCGTAAAGCCCGCCGTGCTACAGGTTCAACGGGTCAATCGTTGCTCCAAATGCTAGAAATGCGTTTGGATAATACCGTATTTCGCTTGGGAATGGCGGGAACCATCCCTGCTGCTCGTCAGCTAGTGGGTCACGGTCATGTAACCGTTAATGGTCGGGTGGTGAATATTCCCAGTTATCAGTGCCGTCCTGGAGAAATCATTAGTGTAAAAAACAATGAGCGCTCCAAGCGTCTGGTAGAACAAAACCTGGAATTTCCCGGCTTAGCCAACCTTCCTAGCCATTTAGAGTTTGACAAAGCTAATCTCACTGGCAAGGTCAATGGTGTCGTTGAACGTGAGTGGGTGGCACTACAAATTAACGAGCTGCTAGTGGTTGAGTACTATTCACGACAAGCCTAGAGAGAGTTGAACGGTTGAAGGTTGAAGGTTTATAGAAGTTCTCAGTTGCATAAACCAGACTGTAGGGGCAGGATATTATCGTGCCTCTACAAAAACTTTTAACCTGCAACCTGTAACCCTTCAGGGAGAAAAGACTACCCTCCAATTTGCGACATGGTGCGCGTGTAAGTGCCGGTAGTCCCTGAGTCTCGTAGCTTGAAGTTAATCTCTGGTTTAATCATCAACAGCTGACTCACTTGCTTCCTCAAGTCAGCGGGGTCAACACCGCTCTTGAGGGCAGTTTTTAAGTCAATTTGACCACTCTCATTGAGAAGACAAGGGCGTAGCCAACCATCGGCTGAAAGGCGCATGCGGTTGCAGCGATCACAAAAACATTCGGACATTTGACTGATAAATCCTAGAGTTCCCAAAGCGCCCGGAATCTGGAATACGTCAGCTGGACCATTACCCCGAACGTTGGCTTCCATCAAACCCCAGCGATCGCGAATGCGCTGCCGCAATTCTTCTGAAGGTACCCAAGCACGCTCACCAAACAGCTGGGCATTACCAATTGGCATAAACTCAATAAACCGGACATGCCAGCGACGGTCGATTGTCAGGGCAGCTAAATCCAGTACTTCCTGCTCATTGACCCCTGGAATGACTACCACATTCAGCTTTAGGGGGTCAAAACCGACGCGGTGGGCGGCTTGAATGCCTTCCCAAGTCTGCTGCCAACGCGATCGCCCCCGATTGCCAATAATTTTGTCAAACGTCTCTGGCTCAAGCGAATCGAGGCTAATGTTAATGCGTCGCAACCCTGCGTCATAGAGGTCTTGTGCCATCTGGGCCAGGAAAAACGCATTCGTGGTCATCGCCAGGTCTTGGGTTTGGGGAAGCGAGGCGATCGCTCTGACCAAATCCACAACACCCGGACGTAGCAACGGTTCGCCCCCGGTGAGGCGAAACTTTCTGAATCCTACAGGAATAAAGACGTCCTTGAGCAGCGTGAGCAGTTCCTCATTAGTCAGCAATTGTTGCCGCCGGAGATAGTCAAGCTCTTCTCCTTCCGGCATACAGTATTGACACCGGAAATTACAGCGGTCGATCAGGCTGATGCGAAGATAATCTACTGTGTTCATGCTTTTTTGAGCTATCGGGTGAGAGGCGAGAACCAAGAAGAAAGAAAGTCCACCATCGACTCCCCAATCCCCAATCCCTACTCCCTATTGTGAGCGATTTGTCTAATCCTGAAGAGCAATCGTCATCTTCCTGGGTAGGGTGTGCTCAAAACTAGTTGGTCATGTTCAGAAAATTTCTCCGCGTCCCCGCGTCCCCATGTCAGTCTCAACCAACGACACATAACGCTTCCCTAGCCAATCCTTAATAGCTAAGGCTAGGAAAGCGCAGATAGAGTGGAGAAAGCAAGCGTTATTTCAAATCTTCTTCAATCCGCACATAGAACTTGCCGCATTTTCCGCATATTTTCTGGCAATTCCATGTGCATCGCCTGTTGAATGAAAACTGCCGGGATCGGAATGTTAGGCGTTGCTTGTACGCAGTAGGTGAGCAAAGTACCATTACCGCAATCTTGCAGTTTCAGGTCTGCCGTAAAATCGGTAAAGCTGCCTTTTTCTAGGCGGAACTGAATGTGCTGCCCTTGCACCTCAAAGACGCTCAGGTAAATTTCAACTTGAGCGGTCAGAAACAGAAAGGTTTTTTGGGCAACTTGATACAGATGTTTTCCCTCGCCTCGGTGGAACACTTCGCTCTTGGTAACATCGGGGAAGTATTGCACCCAGCGGGGGTAATCGGTTAGTTGTTGCCAAACGTGGCAGCGGGCTATGGGTAAGTACATTTGTGCAGTAACAGCACCACCCCAAGCTGAGTGTGAGCGCGTTTCCACCAAAATCTCCCCTTGCTTCAGCGCCTTTTGCTGACTCCACGCTAGGTCTGGGGCTGGATTATTCAAGTCTTTCAAAGAAAGTGCCATCATAATAGTTTAGCCACTCCTCAATCAATAATGCAGTTAA
>DATNQP010000264.1:0-2467 GCA_036703965.1 Leptolyngbyaceae cyanobacterium | reverse complement strand
TTCACGCCCACGGGTGAGGTGCGAGTCGCCGCCGTGCAGGTTGGCAACACAATCACCTTCTCTGTCGCTGACACAGGCATTGGCATTGCACCGGAGGATACTGAGCGAATCTTTGAAGAATTTGTCCAGGTAGACTCTGCTCTGCAAAGGCAGGTAAAAGGGACAGGTCTGGGGCTACCACTTTCGCGTAAGCTAGCGGAGTTATTGGGAGGAAAGGTCTGGGTCAGTAGTACCTTGGGAGTTGGATCTAGATTTTTTGCGTCCATCCCCGTTGTCTACCCTGGTTCTACAGAAGAATCAGCTTTGCCGTCAGTCACTTGGCAGCTAGACCCGCAACGTTTGCCCATACTGGTGGTAGAGGACAATGCCGAGACCCTTTTCACTTACGAGAAGTATTTCCAGGGTTCAATTTATCAACCATTCTTGGCACGAACGCTCATGGAAGCCGAACAGGCAATGGCTTTGTTCACTCCCACTGCGATTATGTTGGATATTTTACTGGAGGAACAAAACACTTGGCCTTTCCTTTCTGAACTGAAAGACAATCAAGCTACCCAAGATATTCCCATTCTCGTCGTCACTATCATTGATAACGAAAAGCAAGTGATGGCTTTAGGCGCTGATGCGTTCTTAGTTAAGCCTGTAGATAGATTTTTACTATTGAACCAAATCAATACGCTTGTAAAGCGGAATACACCGCAAAAACTCTTACTTGTTGACGATGACCCGACATCTCGATATTTGTTCAAGCAACTTTTAAGTAATACTCACCTAAATATTATTGAAGCCGCAGATGGACGTGAGGGTATCCATCTGCCTCAAGTCGAAAAGCCAGACTGCATTGTTCTCGATCTCGAACTACCAGACATGAGCGGGGTTGAGGTGCTATCACGGCTCAAAAGCAACTCTACAACGAACCACATTCCCGTGATTATTAATACCTCACAGCCGCTTGAAGCAGAAGAGCAAAGAGTTCTTGCTGATAGCACCATTGCGATTCTCTCTAAAGAAACGGCATCCCAGAAAGTTGCAGTACGGGTTAGGGAAGCACTCTTAAAGGCGGGGATAGCACTAGAGGATTGTGAGGGAAATAATGTCTGAGCAGCAGCTAATCACGATCTTGCATGTAGACGATAACGAAGCCAATCGTTACGCGACCAAGCGGATGTTAAGACATGCGGGGTTTAACGTTATCGAGGCGGCTACAGGTGAAGCGGCGCTGCAATCGGTAGCTCAATCTAAACCCGACTTAATTATCCTGGATGTGAAGCTACCCGATATCGATGGATTTGAGGTCTGCCGCCAAATCAAAGCAAACCCAGCTACTACCATTATTCCCGTACTCCATCTGTCCGCTAGTTTTGTTGAAAGTCGGGACAAGGCACAGGGGTTAGACAGTGGTGCAGATGCCTACCTGGCGCAGCCTGTAGAGCCAATTGAATTAATTGCCACTGTCAAATCTCTACTCCGCATTCGACGAGCTGAGGAATCCGCACTCTCCTTGGCGCGGGAGTGGCAAAGCACATTTGATGCGATGAACGATGGCGTTTGCCTTCTGAACCAGGAGGGCAGAGTTATGCGCTGTAATAGCGCGATGACGGAGCTTTTAAACAAACCCTTTAGCGAACTCGTTGGTTGCCTGCATCAAGAGCTAATGCCAACGACGCTGGGTTCGGTTGAGGCAACTCCCTTCACCCGCGTTCAGCAAACTCGTCAGCGCGAGAGCCAGGAGGTTCACTCCGATAGCCAATGGTTTTCTGTAACGGCAGACCCTGTGTTCGATGAGGGTGGAGCATTCATCGGTGCCGTTTACATCCTAGCTGACATGACAGACCGTAGACAGGCGGAGGAAGCGCTTCGGGTTAGCGAAGAGCGGTTTCGCCTGTTGTTGGAGAATGTGAAGGACTATGCAATTTTCTTCCTCGATACCGAGGGGCGGGTTAGCCGTTGGAGCCTGGGGGCACAAGGCATTTTAGGCTACCAGGAAGCCGAAATCCTGGGACAACCTGGCTCAATAATTTTTACGCCTGAAGACCTTCAGCAGGGTGCAGACCAACAAGAACTGGAAAAGGCAGTAACGGAAGGTCGGGCTGAAGATGAACGCTGGCATGTCCGTAAAGATGGCACCCAGTTCTGGGCGAGTAGTATCACCACGCCCTTACGAGATGAGACGGGGCAGCTGCGAGGCTTTTGTAAAATCATGCGTGACTTCACCGAACGTAAGCAAGCTGAAGATGAACGCAACGAGCTACTCGCCCGCGAACAGGAGGCACGCGCTGCCGCCGAAGCGGCTAACCGCTTGAAGGATGAGTTTTTGGCGACTCTGTCCCATGAGTTGCGATCGCCTCTGAATGCAATGCTGGGATGGACACGGTTACTCAATACGCGGAAGTTTGACGAAGCAACTACGACGCGGGCGATGCAGACGATTGAGCGCAGTGCCAAGTCACAGGCGCAACTGGTTGAG
>DATNQP010000263.1:0-2720 GCA_036703965.1 Leptolyngbyaceae cyanobacterium | reverse complement strand
TTCCTACCTCGATCCTCGGTAATAAATAAATTGAGCCAAATCGTTGCGTAAAAAGGCTTCTTCCTGAGTTTCTCCTAAAGCCGTAGCCAGAGCGATCGCTCGTTCATAGAAACTTCGGGCATGTATCCACTGACCCGTTGTTTTGTATAGCTGGGCAGATAACCGCAGTGATATCAGTTCTTCACGGCGGTTTCCCTCTGTTTGGGCGAGAGTTAGGTGTTGGTTAAGCGTTTTAGACGCCTGTAGATACTGTCTACTAGCGAGGTAAGACTGCGCCAGACCTCTAAGCGCACGGAACTGGTCAGGGATAGAGCGGCTATTCTCAGCCAGTAGCAGTGCTGAACGATAGGAAACCACGGCATCATTTTGAAGCTTAGCAGCGCGGTAAGCATCTCCCAAATTATTGCGGGTATTTGCTTCTCCCACTGGATCTCCAGAGCTACGGCGCAAGGCTAGAGCAGTTTCGTACCGCTTGATTGCCTCGAAATAATTTCCTGCACCTGCTGCCACTAAACCAAGGTTACTCAGACTAAGGCCTTCACCTTCTCGATTCTTGACACTACGGGCAATGGTGAGTGCTTCTGAAAAGGTTTCCTGTGCCGCTTCGAGATTCCCGGCTTGCAGCAACACTGTACCTATGTTATTTAAGCCATATATTTGTCCCTGAAAATCCTGCCGGGAACGGGCAATCCCTAAACGGCGTCGCAGGGCATCTTCTGCCTGCTGGTAGCGTCCCAATTTGGCATAAGTCACACCCAGAAAATCGTAGGTCAGACCCAGTCCTTCGTCGTCACGAATTTTCTGATAAAGGTCGAGTGCCTGCAACCAGTTGGCGATCGCTTTTTCAAAATCCCCTCTGCGCTGTGCCTGTCCTCCTAAGCGCAGTAGGAAATCGGCTTGATCTCGATCTTCTCCCTGGATGCCATTGTTTAAAGGAATATCCAGCTGTTGTTCGAGGTCAATCGTCCCGATCCCACTGCGGACGCTTTGGCAAAGAGCATCCGTGCTGGCAAACAGAACCAGTGCTTGAAGCGTTAGCGCCGCCACGGCGTAGAAGCTAGCATTAAGCGACGCTATCCCAACCGGAATCGACGCTCTTGCGATCGCCAAGACAGACAGACACCCTCTTTTCATCCAGTCCTCCCACTGCTGAAGTTTACTCGCCACTTCAACGCTACTCACTCAAAGCAGGCACAGCGTATATCCCAGACTCCCCTTGTGAATGAGTAACCTCTTGTCCCAAATAAATCACGCGAATATCTTCAGGTAAACCGGCTTCCAACAGTTGATACCCTTGCTGGAGCTGTATTCTCACTTGAGCGGGTGAAATTGCTTCTCCCTCGGCTTGCAGATAAGCTGCAATTCGCGTTTCGCTCCAGTGGAAACTCTGCGCCATGACCACCATCAATCGAATCACGGGTGGTAGCTGTTCTAATGCCTGTTCTAGGTAACACCATAAGGGGGGCGGCGCTGTTTGTAAATTGTAGTGAATAGACTCTACGGGTGGCAAATCCGCCTGATTAATACAGATGGCTGTCATGTTGATCAGCCAGTTTTGGAACGAACTTGACCCAGGAGCTATGTCATTGCGTAAATCAAGTCCACGTAGCTCGTGGTAGATGTGACGCCAAGTTAAGGCAAACAAATAGTCTGCCTGTACAGGCGATCGCGCTGAATGCCGAATTAACGTAAAGACAATTGGACTATAGCGACAGAAAATTGTCGTGAAGTACTTCCCCTGCTCAGGATAGCGCTGAAACAGGGTCAGCAATTCCTGATCGCTGTGATGGAACAGCGATTTGACAATCGGATGATTGGATTCAGAAAAATGCGGAATTTGCACGGGTCTTAAATTCCCAGCTGGAATCAGGAAAGTTGGAGCAGATGCTTCCCACTATATCTACCACTGTCACCCTAAGAAAGAGGCACCTAAGTGTTTCTCGCACAACCGATTTCCCAGACTTTAGGGGGCTGACAACCAAAGGCTTCAAGCAGTTCTTGGACAGTTTAATGATATAACTTCGCTAAAATAAGTAACATCGAAGGACAGGTATTGTGGTAATAATCTTACCTGCAACAGGACAACAGATTCATTAAACTTAAAATCGGTTCATCACGCTTTGCCAGTTCATGATTCTATCAATTGATATTATCTCCTTCCTACTGCCGCCCCTACCTACTGGCGCTTTTTTGCCCGGTCTGCCTTTAGATAGCCTGTTTTCTACTCAGGGCATCATGGTGATGCTATTGGCAGCCTACGCGGTTGCCATGTGGATGTTTCTCACTAGCGCCCCGAAAGTCCATACTGTCATGGTGTCCGATTTAGAGATAGCGCGACAGTTCTATGAAGGCTTGCTCAATTTAGCAGCAGCGGAAGTCCCTCTACACTACTACTACAACTACGAACAAACGCTAGGAGCGGCTAGCCTAGACCCCTTCTATATGTCAGGGGGTCTAGGAACGGCTACTGCTACAAAGCTGAATGGTACAGAAGGGTTGTGGTATCAGCTCAAAAAGAATACCCAGCTGCACGTCATTTCCGGGGCAAGCATGGGCAAGAAAAACCAGCAACGCCACGTTTGCTTTGATCATGACTGCTTAGAACAAGTGTTGATGCGGGTACAAATGCGACGCCTCAAGTACAAAGTTCGCAACGAGAAGCCTCTGAATTTTCTAGTTAAGGACTTGGAAGGTCGTGTGATCGAAATGGCGGAAGTCTC
>DATNQP010000262.1:0-4067 GCA_036703965.1 Leptolyngbyaceae cyanobacterium | reverse complement strand
GCTGACTAATGTATTCCAGTAACCCAGGTTTGTTTGCAGTGTCAGCAAAATCTTTGAGGGTAACAAAAATTGGTACAAGGCAGAATAGGGCGGGTTTTGTTGAGAGGTTGTCTGTGGATGGTGAGGGTTGTGAGGGCAGGTTTTGTTGAGAGGTTGTCTGTGGACGGCGAGAGTTGTTCCCTAAACCCGCCCCTACAGTATCCCTACCTTGATCGTTACCGTTGTTGCAGAGAATTGCTAGATACTTCAAAAACGTGGTTTTACCTGCTCCTGGCTTCCCCAAGATCATCAGTTTGCTATATTTCTCGACCGCTTCCAGTCCTGGCACTCGCTCTTCAGAAATTCTGCCCAGTTCAAAACGCTCAAAATCCTCTGAGTTACACTCTTGAAGTAATTCAGCAATCTCTTTGCGCCTGCGCCCTGTAATTCTCTCCAGGATATTGACGTTGGTGTAGATATCATTCAACCCAATGGGCTGGGACATATCTAGCACCCGCATCGTGCCGCAGCGTTCTTGAATGTCGGGTTTTATCTTTTCGCGTACCTCTTGTACCAAAGCCTCGATATCAATACTAGTGTTCTGATTCTGTTCAACTGGCTCAGGTTCAGCTATATCTTCCCAGTTCAAACCTAGCAGACGGCAGATATCGATAAAGGTAGGACACTCAATTGGCTTGCCAGCAAAGAATTTCCCAACTGGTTGGCGAGTGGTTCCTATCTCTTCTCCGATCTGTGTTTGCGTCCAACCTTGGTCTTTAAAAGCCTTTTTTGCTTTCTTAATGCCTTCTGGAGTTGCCCGAAGCGATCGCGCTGCCATTGCCTAACTACAAACTACAAAAGTGTTTGATGTTTCTTTGATAACTCATACAAGGCATACAGCGCATACAACTCATCAAATGCATCTGAGGGCAATGCTGGAAAAACCAGATTGAACGTAGATCTATGACCGCTATCCTAGTCAGCTCTTTATATTTTGTAGGCGATGTCTTGCTTGTGATGCTAGTTGAAGAGTTAGCTAAGGCAGGCATTGCAAAGCTCAAGGACAGCAAGGCTGTGAAACATCACGTTTTGGTGTTTTGGTTTTGCATTGTCTTCTACCTCAAAACGCGATCGCGCAAAAACTCTCGTTGAAGTAGCGCGAAGCCTTCTGTCCCTGCCTCCCCAACTTCCCCTCTTCAGTCAGGTCACTCAATTGGAGGAAGTGCAAAAACTATAGCCAACTGTAGGTTGAGAAGGATAGAGAAAAGGCTTGTAAGGTCTACTGACCACCCTATTAAAAAAAAGCCACCCTAGTCTGATTTAAAACTAATGAAAACACAGCTTGATAAGCGCACTTTAGCTACGATCGCGGTTACTCTCCTTTGCTGGGCTTCGGCGTTTGCCGGTATCCGCGCCAGTTTAGTCGCTTATACGCCCGGTCAAGTCGCTCTGCTGCGCTTTTTGGTTGCCTCAGCTGTGCTAGCTGTATACGCCGCGATCGCTCGGATGCCCTTGCCGAAAAAACAAGACTTGAGTGCGATCGCTATCCTTGGGTTCTTGGGAATTACAGCCTACCATCTACTGCTCAACTATGGAGAAGTCACTGTAACTGCTGGTGCGGCTAGTTTATTGGTGAACACAGCTCCTATCTTCACGGCTTTGTTGGCGATCGCTTTTTTGAAAGAACGGCTGAGTCTTAGGCGGTGGGTAGGGATTGCTGTGAGTTTTACTGGAGTCGTGCTGATTACCGGGGGAGAAGCTAAGGGGTTGAGCGTTGACTGGGGAGCTTTGCTCATTCTTCTATCAGCGGTTTGTATCAGTGTCTGGATGATTCTGCAAAAACCTTACCTGAAAAAGTACAGCCCTGTACAACTGACGACTTACATCATTTGGGTGGGAACAATTTTCTTACTGCCTTTCCTTCCTAGCCTGATAAAGGCTGTACCAACTGCTCCCCTTAGTGCCACAATTGCCGCCGTCTACTTAGGAATATTTCCCAGTGCGATCGCTTATGCAACGTGGGCTTATGTCTTAGCACAGATTCCCGCCTCCCGCGCCGCGACGTTGCTCTACTTGGTGCCAGTGCTGGCAATTATCGTCGCCTGGGTTTGGCTGCAAGAGGTACCAACAGTTCTCTCCCTGATTGGTGGCGCTATAGTCGTCTCAGGTATTGTGTTGGTCAACACCCGCAGGCAAGCTGAAAAATCTACCTAATGTCGTCTTAACAGTGACCAATAAGCAGTAACCAGTTACCTGAGATGCTTGCTTACTATCCTTTAGGAAAGAAGCCTCTACCCTACACCGGGTCACTGGTCACTGAAGAACTGGTCACTGATTTAATTGCCGCCAGAGGTAACACCTTTATATTGCGAGTTGGACTGTTGTGGCCTCCGTTGCCACTTGCCATCTTCACCTTGCTCGTAGTCATGCTTTACTGTATTCCAAGCAACACTAAGAGCACCCTCTTCGCTCATTCCGTCTTCTTGAGCACTATTGAATGCAGCCAGGAATATCTGTTGAGAACCCTCAGTTAGCTGTTCTTTTAGTTCTGAAGGGAAGTCATCCATTTGCTTATTAGGCATCAACACTCTCCTACTTTTATTATTTAACCCTGGGATCATCCTAAGAAGCTGAACCTACAAGTTCCTCTTTCTGTGAGGTAGTTGTAGCTTATGGCATCCTATGCCTTAAGTATGAGCTAATGTAAATTTTTTATGTAAACCGCTATACATAAGGTAAAAGAGAATCTCCCAACTTCCAGACCTTGTTGTTACCCAGCTGAATGCAACTATTGACTATCTCAACGCTTTGCAATAAAAATACTGTTTGTGAAGATAGAAAGAAACTCAAAAAAAAACACCCCTACACGGCGAAGAGCGGGGTGAGTGAAGTCTACTTCTTTTCAGGTTCGGTTTTTACAAAATTACCATCACCGTCAGTCGTCTCTTGTCTACTCGGAGATGGAAATTAGCATTAAGGGAAGTTGTGTACGGGAATACAAAGAAAACATCCCAGTTAAGGCTGATATAACTATATTAATTAGAGCCAGAGAACATCCGGTTACGGACACTAACAGCAATATCAGGAAAGTCGCTAAAGACACCGTCGATACCTAATTTAAAAAACTGCTCATACTCTGCCTGGGGGTTCCCGTTATAGTCGGGTGCAAGATACTGGTTCTCATTGCGAAATGTCCACGCATGCACCCTCAACCCGACTGCATGAGCATCATTAATTAATGAGGTAGCAGGTTTCAGCCGTTTGTCCTCACCAGCAGGTACAATCAGCCGCTTATAAGAACCAAGTCCATCCGCATACTCAGCAATTTTTGCTAATTCTTCAGGAGAGGTTAAATCAGTATAGGTGCGAGAGTCGCCCTTCAGAACAAAGTCATAAGGCTGCTTATCTGCCTCATCCAGCAACTGCACCAAAGGTACATCTATCATCTTATCCAGCTGTTTGAGATTCTCTACTTCAAATGATTGGATGAAGACGGGGTCATCGCTGCTTGTGTAGCCGTTCCTTTTAAGGATGCCAACTAAAGGCTCTTCCAGTGAAAGATTGATGGAATCAAAGTAAGTAGGATGCTTAGTTTCTGGATAGATGCCGATAGTTCGTCCTGTATCGGTACTTTTTTGCTTTGCTAGATCAATGACCTCTTGCAGAGTAGGAATTTCAAACTGACCATCGAAGGAATGATTCCGGAAAGGTAAACGCTCTTTAGCTCTAAGCGTCTTAATTTCTGCGAGGGTAAAGTCTTCAGTAAACCAGCCAGTGACTTCTTTCCCGTCAATTTTTTTAGTCGTTTTGCGGTTAGCAAACTCTTTGGCGTCGCTTACATCTGTTGTCTCAGAGATATCATTTTCATGACGAGCAATCAGAACCCCGTCTTTGGTCGAAACGACATCTGGTTCAATGTAATCCGCTCCCATTTGAATGGCTAACTCATAAGAAGCGAGTGTATGCTCTGGGCGGTAGCCACTGGCTCCCCGATGCCCAATAATAATTAAGGCTTTGTGTGCAGTAGCAGGCATAAGAACACAGGAGTTCAGGAGTTCAGGAGTTCAGGAGTTCAGGAGTTCAGGAGA